>NZ_JAWJTF010000008.1:0-117316 GCF_048836525.1 Nostoc sp. CALU 546 | reverse complement strand
ATTAATTGAATTGGTATTAATTACGAATTACGAATTACGAACTACGAATTATACAGTGAAGCATCCTAGACGGAAGAGAAAACTTCTATCTAGGATGCTTCACAATAAAAAATTGTTGCTGATACAACAATTATGGACAAAATGTGATATTTAGACTAGAGCTATCAGCTAGCAGAAACGGTTAAAGTGCCAGGTTTCTGAAGATCACCTTGCAAAACCACACCTCGCTGATTGGCATGGATATGACGCAAAATTTTGTAAATTTCCTCAACTTGCTCTGATGCGCCGGCTTTTTCGGCAAGTTCCTCAAGAGAAATGGGATTTTTTTCTTTTTGTAGGACTGCTACCACTCGTGTTTGCAAATCGAGAATGGAAGCGGCTGCTTTTTTGCCAGCTTCTACCCCTGGCTGATGGTAAGCGTTGACATTAACTAAGCTAGCGTATAAACCAACAGCGCGTTCATACAAAGCAATTAATGCCCCTACAGTTCGGGGGTTAACTTGGGGAATGGTGACTGTAATGGAATCGCGGTGATTTTCATAAAGCGCTTGTCGGGTTCCTTGGAGAAAACCGGAAAGATAATCGCCTGATGTAACTCCCGGATCTATTTCAGTGGATGGGCCCTGACGATCTTCCAACACTTCGATGAAGGTAGCAAAGAAATTCGCTACACCCTCACGCAACTGCTGAACGTAAGCGTGTTGATCTGTTGAGCCTTTATTGCCATAAACGGCGATGCCTTGATGGACAACTTTGCCGTCTAAGTCTTTTTCCTTGCCCAAGGATTCCATCACTAGCTGTTGCAAATAGCGACTGAATAAAAATAAGCTGTCCTTGTAAGGTAGGACAACCATATCTTTTTCGCCCTTTCCGTTACCTGCAAAGTACCAAGACAAAGCAAGCAAGGCTGCTGGGTTATTTTTCACATCTGGGACGCGGGTAGCGTCATCCATTTCTTTTGCACCATCTAGCATGGCGCGAACATCAATCCCTTGCAATGCGGCTGGTACTAGCCCCACAGCAGACATTTCTGAGGTGCGTCCTCCTACCCAGTCATACATGGGAAATCTGGCCAGCCAGCCTTCGTCTTTAGCCAATTTATCGAGGTTGCTATCAACGCTGGTAATTGCTACCGCATATTGAGCAAAATCCAAATTGTGTCCGGCATAAGCTTTTTTAACTTCAATCATGCCGTTGCGAGGTTCCGGTGTTCCCCCAGATTTGGAGATCACCAATACCAAAGTGCTGGCGAGGGTATTTCGCAGATGATTGATAACGCGATCGATACCTGCTGGATCGTTGTTATCGATAAAGTGAAGTTTCAGGGGCGGGAAATCAGGAGCGAGAGCTTCCGCGACAAATTGGGGGCCGAGGGCGGAACCACCAATGCCAATGGAGATAATATCCGTGAAGCGGCTTGCTCTGGGAGGATGAATAGCACCTGTTTGGACTTTTTCCGCAAAGGCTTCGATTAGTTCTAGGGTTTGGACTATTTCTTGTGTAAGTTCTGGAGCTGGCGCTAAATCAGGATTTCGCAGCCAGTAATGTCCAACCATGCGGTTCTCATCGGGATTTGCGATCGCACCCTTCTCCAGTTGAGCCATATCCGCAAACGCCTTGTCAAACTTCGGCCGCAACGAATCCACAAAGGCATCATCAAACCGCATTCGACTGATGTCTAAGTACAGTCCCAATCCCTCGTGGAAATATAACCAGTTTTGGTATCGTTGCCAAAGTGCCCTAGCATCCATAGGGAAATCTCAAATAAAGTGTTTTCTCAAAAACCAGTTTAATGTAAGGTTATAGCGATCCCTGCCTAGCCTTATACAGTTTACAGTTTTAAGTGTTCGCTTGACTCTTCACTTTAAACATCTGGCATAGGGATGACACGCAGAAATTTCACAATTTCACCCCTAATTTCTATACCAATCAGGTAATTGTCTAGGGTGAAGCGGTGAAAAATGCCTTCACCATCAAGCTGTCGCAGTTCTTTTAAATCAGTCAGTTGCCACTTTTGGGCTAACTCAATAAACACAAAATCATGTACCCGCTCGTAGGCGGCAGGTTCTAAATTTTTCAGGTCTAGTAAAAAAGACCTTGCATAGCGCATTTCCAGACTCACTAGGCGTTACCTTAACCAAAACTTGAGGGACACCAAAAGAGTGCTGCTGAATCAGAAAAACATCAACAGTCTTACTGCTTCTTCATGGGTTAAGATATCCCACGGTTGCTGCGATCGCTTAACTTGTTGTATCGCTTTAAGCATATAAAAGTCACAATGTAAAGCTTCGAGAACATCCCAAATGTCTTGCAAATCGTCATCGGCTAACTGCTCGATTAAGTGATGCATTCTCAGTCGCAGCAAATTCATACGTCAACTATTCCCTACCAGCAAACACCAACAATAAATAGTATTCCCACAAAATTAGCTACGCTCAAGCTACGCTAAAATTTATTCGCTTAGTGAGTGGGAGTGGGGAGTAGGGAGTAGGGAGTGGGGAGTAGGGAGTAGGGGGACGATCGGGAGCGCGTGGTGGAGGGTTGGAGTGGTTGACTATCTCATTTTCTTAGCAATTTCTACAGCACTTTTTGCTCTATTCGGTCTGGGACTCAATTTACAGTGGGGCTTTACGGGGTTAATTAACTTTGGTCATATTGCTTTCATGACCCTGGGAGCATATACAACGGTATTATTAAGCTTAAAGGGCGTACCCCTACTAATATCGGCACTGGCTGGGGCAATTGTCGCCGCCTTGTTGGGTTTGATAATTGGTTTTGCAACTCTCCGCTTACGGGAAGATTATCTAGGAATTGTCACCATTGGTACAGGCGAATTAATTCGTTTAGTAGTAAATAACCAGGAATTACCTGTGGGTGACACCTGGATTTCTGGGGCGTTTGGTGTGCAAAGTTATCCCATACCCTTATCTACAGAGCCGAGTTTGTTTGTAAGATTCGTGATGATTGGGTTGTTAACGCTGCTAGCTGCTGTAACTTTTTTTTCGTTATGGCGATGGATTCGTATTACTCAAATATCTCGGACTACTGATTTAGGCAAAAGGACAACTAGTAAACAAGAATTTATATCCCGCTTGGTTGTGGGAATTGTGTTAGCAGCTTTGGCAGCAGCGATTTATGTTTCTGGGGTAATCGGACTGTATAATTACAACCCAAAAGCGGGTTTAATGCTGGTGTTGCTGTTGGTTTTAGCATTTGTATACTGGCGCTTAGAAATTTTGGTGCGATCGCCTTGGGGTAGAATTCTCAAAGCTATCCGTGAAGATGAAGAAATTCCCAAAGCACTGGGAAAAAATGTCTTTTGGTATAAATTACAATCATTAATGTTAGGGGGTGCGATCGCAGGTATCGCTGGTGCTTTCTTTGCTTGGCAACTGTCCGCCATTTACCCTGATAATTTTCAACCACAGATCACCTTTGACACTTGGATCATGGTGATTTTAGGCGGTTCTGGCAATAACGTTGGCACAATCTTAGGGGCGGTAATTTTCTTTGCTTACGATGCGCTGACGCGGGAAGTCTTACCCAGAATCGTTACCCTTGATGAAGCACGTTTGGGCGCATTTCGGATCATGGTAATCGGACTAATTTTGATGGTACTGATGATTTGGCGTCCTCAAGGTATCTTAGGGAAAAAGGAGGAACTTACCCTTGGTAAATAACCAGTCATCGCCACTTCCCCTTTTGGTAGCCACTGGACTTTCTAAAAGCTTTGGTGGTGTCAAAGCAGTTAATGAGGCAAGAATCGAAGTTGCTAAAGGCAGTATTACGGGCTTGATTGGCCCCAATGGTGCTGGTAAAACCACTTTGTTTAACTTACTCTCAAACTTCATTCGCCCAGATAAGGGACGAGTAATTTTTGATGGTGAACCGATTCAAAACTTGCAACCATACCAAATCGCCCAGCAGGGAGTAATCCGTACTTTTCAGGTTGCACGCACTCTCTCGCGGTTGTCGGTGTTAGAAAATATGCTGCTGGCGGCGCAAAAACAAACTGGTGAAAATTTTTGGCAAGTACAATTGCAACCGCACATTGTTGCTAAGGAAGAAAAGCAACTGCAAGAACGGGCAATGTTTTTATTAGAATCAGTGGGCTTGGCAAAAAAAGCACACGATTACGCTGGTTGCTTGTCTGGTGGACAACGTAAGCTGCTGGAAATGGGACGGGCGCTGATGACTAATCCCAAGTTAATTTTGTTGGATGAACCGGCTGCTGGCGTGAATCCGAAACTGATTGATGATATTTGCGATCGCATTATCACTTGGAACCGCCAAGATGGGATGACCTTTTTGATTATCGAACACAATATGGATGTTGTTATGTCCTTGTGCGATCGCGTTTGGGTACTTGCCGAAGGACAGAATTTAGCTGATGGGACACCAGCAGAGATTCAGAGTAATCCCAAAGTTCTAGAAGCTTATTTGGGAAAATAGAGTGTGATTGACTTTCTGTTTATGCAATGTATTTAGCGATCGGACTTTGGACAAATAAAAGTACATGAATACTGTTACTTGTTCAAAGTCAAATTTAACACTATTAATAGTGCTTAGATTAGAGTAAATATTATGGGTATTACAGCTAGCTATAAACGCATTACACCACAAAAATTTGCAGAAATTCAGAATGCTCCTGAAGCGGCAGCATCTTTCTTTAAGCTTGATTTAGATAATTTAGTTTTTGATTTTAGTAATCCACAGGTAATGATTGCCAAACTACAAGATCGGCGACGCAATGAACATTACTTCAGGCTTGAAGATTGGCACGCACTACATTTTCTTCTCACTGGAGAGTCAAGTTTGGAAGGTGATACCCAAACATTGCCACCTCTTTCTAATGTAGTCATGGGAGGTACGCCGACGCAGTTTGAAGCGACTTACGGATTTGTACGGTATCTCACACTTGAAGAGGTTCGAGATGTTGCAGATGCCTTAAGTCAAATTTCTGTTGAAGAATTGAAGAGTCGATTTAATTCTAGCGTGTTTAATGCAGCAGAAATATACCCAAATCCTAGCCCTGGAGGATGGGATGAAGAAGAGATAGAACCGTTGTTTGAGCTATATCCACAATTGGTAGAATTTTTTCAGAATGCTGCTAAAGAAGGTGATATTGTTTTGCTGTCATCTGATTGATTAATTTTTTCGGAAATTTGGCTTTTGTTAAAATCAAGTTGTATATCTCAGTAGAAAAAGTTTTTTATGTCAATGATGACAATCAAAGATTTAGAGCAAGTTCAAACCGCTTTTACCGAAGCAGGTTTAGATTACCAGCTGGAACTCGAAAATGGGAAAATTTCAGTCATAGGCCCGTCAGATATTTTATCCAGCGAAATCAGTAGTCGTCTCATCGCCTTTCTCTTTGCTTGGATAAATCCTCGTCGCTGGGGAAGAGTATTTGATTCTGCTGGCGGTTTCATCATGCCAGATACAAACCTCAAAGCACCCGATGTTTCCTTTGTTCGAGCTTCCCGACTTCTCCAAAGTCCTCGTTACTTTGGAGAACTTGTCCCTGACTTGGTGGTAGAAATTAAATCTCAGAGCGATAAAATTAAACTTATAGCAGCCAAAATTCTGAAATTTATAGAATTAGGAGCGATCGTCGGTATTCTGATTGACCCTGATGAAGAGACAGTTACAATTTATCGCTCTACAGGCGAACCGACAGTTTTAGAAAATGGCGAGATTTTAACTATACCAGAACTTTTTCCCGGTTGGGAATTGCCCGTTACTGAATTGTGGCCTCCTATCTTTACCGAGGAAGAAACACAAATTTAGTGAAGCTGATTTGGGAAAATAATTTGTGAGCTAAAAATATATTTTCAAATTAAAGCCACATATTCCCGACTTCTTAAAGAAGTCGGGGATCTTTTTCTTGCTTATCATGAAGGATTTAATTTTACCGTTACATTTTATAAAAATCTGGGAATATTAAGTTATGAAAGCTTGCACTATATATAGTGTTTTAGATACTTAAAGACTCACTTATGAAAAAGATTGTTCAGTCAACGATCATCAGCATTATCTTCTTTGGTATGTGCGGTTGTAACTCAGTCAAACCGACTGATTTAACAACTTCTAATCAAGTTACTAACCAAGCTGATTCTCAATCACAAAAAATTATCAAAATTGGTGGTTCTAGTTCAACAATCACAGTTTTAAAACTTTTAGCGCAAGCTTATCAATCTCAAAACAAAACTGTCAAAATTGAGTTTATCTCCAATAGTCAATCCGAAGGTACGATCGCAGCCTTAAAAAACGATATTATTGATATCGCTGGTAGCAGTCACAAACTCAAACCAGAAGAAGATAACGGAAAAATTCAATATCGTGAAATTGCACAAGATTTGTTACTTGTTGCCACTAATAATAGTGTTAAAGGTGTTAATAACCTCTCAACCAAGCAATTAAAAGCAATTTACAAAGGTGAAATCACAAATTGGCGAGAGTTAGGCGGTGCTGACGCAAATATTGTAGTATTGGATAGACCTGAAGACGAATCAGCGAAAAAATTATTGCGGAAATATTATTTGGGAACAGAGAAAACCACAACTAAAGCCGTGATTTTGAACAAAGAGGGAGAATTAATCGAAACCTTACAAAGTACTCCTAATTCTATCGGCGCCTTTTCTTTGGCTTATTCTCTCATCAATAAATCACCTGTCAATCATCTCAGTCTCAATGGTGTTGCTCCCAAATCGCAAAACTTCGCCAATGGTAAATATCAAATGGTGCGTCATATAGGTATCCTCTATGACAAAGTACCTTCCGCACCTACTCAGGGTTTTATTGATTTTATATTGAGCAAAGAAGGTGAAAAAGTACTACAAAATAATGGCTTTGTTCCGGCTAAATAAATGAACAATTCGTAATTCGTAATTCGTAATTACGAATTACGTTAGCGCAGCGGGGCGCAGACCATTACGAATTACGAATTAGTAATTATTGTTGAATGTGCCATGCAGAGATTTTTCAGGGGGCTGAAACTCAGCCAAAAAATTGTTCTACCGATGCTTGCAGTTTGCCTGAGCGTATTTATGCTGGGCTTAGTAGTGCTAGGAAATTGGTTTACCGATAGTTTACAGCAGAATTTTCACCAAGAAATAGAAAGTTTTGCTGAACGAGTTTATCAGGATTTTCAGTATGAACAGCAAACCCTAGAAACTCAAATCGAACTTATTGCTAATCGAGATATGCTAAATCAGGCTGTGGAACAGCGAGATCAAAGTTTGCTTTTGCAAGTATTGCTACCACTCAAATCTATATTGAAATTGGATTGGATTAAGGTAATTGATACTCAGGGTAATGTCCTCGTAGATTTACGAAATAATTCCTTAAGTCAAGCCAATCTCTTAGACGAAGTAGTTACCAGCACTGCCAGTAGAGGAGCGCATTTAGTCGATTTGGTAAATGTAGAAAGCAAGCAACAAGTTCTCGAAGTGGTAACAAATGGAATCAAATCATCAGCAGGACTTTTGGGAGGAATCATCATTGGTAACTTAGTAGACGATACCCTAATACAAAAAATTGCTGAGGGTTCCTCAAAACAACTGATTGTCCACAGACAAAATCGTGTAGTTGCAACAACCTTGTTGATAGCCAAAGATGGAACTTGGGAATTTCCTCATCCTAATTTACCTCCTAGACAAATCACTATTGATCACAAAAACTATTTAGCTAAAAGCATCATATTTAGAGGAGTAAGTCAATCTTTAACAACCACAGTATTGTATCCTACCTCGCTTCTAGAAGTTGCTCAATGGAAGTTATGGACGCATTTAGGATTGTTGTTTTTGTCAGGAAGCAGTATTGTGGCAGTTATTGGGTTTTTAATTGCACAGACTATTACTCGCCATCTGCAAGCTGTTACACAAGTAGCACAACGAGTCACCCAAGAATCTAATTTTGATCTGCAAGCTCCTGTAACGACTCAAGACGAGGTGGGAATCTTAGCTATTGCTTTTAACCAGTTAATTCAACAAGTAAAGCGACTATTAGTAGAACAATATGAGGCGAAACAAAAATTAGAGTTTTACAGCCAAACACTAGAAGAAAAAATAGAAGAACGAACCCAAGCACTACGACAAAAAAATATTGCTCTCAAGGATACTTTACAAGAACTCAGGCATACTCAGTCTCAATTAATCCAGAATGAAAAAATGTCTTCTTTGGGACAGTTGGTTGCTGGCATTGCTCATGAAATCAACAATCCAGTTAATTTTATCTACGGTAATCTTAAGCATACCGATGATTACACACAACAGTTATTGTGGTTACTTCAACTTTATCAAAAACATTATCCCTACCCAGAAACAGAAATTCAAAAAGCTAAAGAAGAAGCTGATATTGAATATTTAACAGAAGATTTGCCTAAAATGTTGACTTCCATGAAGATTGGAGCCAGTCGCATCCGGGAAATTGTCCTCAGTTTACGAATATTTTCTCGTTTGGATGAAGCCGAGTTTAAAACTGCTGATATCCATGAAGGGATTGACAGTACTCTATTAATTTTACAACACCGGATCAAATCCCAAAGTCATCGCCCTCAAATCACAGTGATTAAAGAGTACGCTGAAATCCCTAAAATTCAGTGCTTTGCAGGACAATTAAATCAAGTATTTATGAATATTTTGGCAAATGCTATTGATGCTTTAGAAGAGGCTTTTCAAAATGGGCTTTGTCCAGAACCAATAATTCGTATTTCTTCAGCGCAGGTGAATGAAAATGTCGTTATTCAGATTGCTGATAATGGCACAGGGATTCCAGAAGCAATCCAATCACATCTATTTGACCCTTTTTTCACTACAAAACCAGTTGGTAAAGGTACTGGTATGGGATTATCTATTAGCTACCAAATTATTACTGAAAAACATGGCGGCTCGTTACAGTGCATTTCATTACCGGGACAGGGTGCAGAGTTTGTAATTACAATCCCGATTCGATAGGTGATTTTGCAAAATAGCCAGGGATTGTAAATCCCTGTCTCATAGCTAAAGTCCTCTGAAGAGGACTAAAGAGCGCGAAAATTTTTAGTCTACTTCAGTAGACTTGAGCAATTAACTTCTAATTAGATATCTATCTAATTAGAACTATATAGGACTCATATTTGATTTCTGAAAAAACTCAGTACAACTAAGAAGCCTTCTTTCCTATTGTCTATTGCCTATTGCCTGTCTACGCAAATTCGTTCAGAAATCAAAGCGGATTCCTATATCTAATTGAAAAGCTCAGATCCCCAACTTCTCATAGAAATCGGGGATTTTTTTGTTCAGTTTAACTAAATTGTTCCTCTGCATCGAGGTTGAACAGCATTTGCAGAGTTTGCATACAGCGCCGTCTAGCTTCAACATCTTGCTGCGATCGCAATTGCACCATCGGGTCATGTAAAATTTTATTGACAATTCCCCGTGTTAATGCTTCAATCACCTCTTGATGTTTTTCCGCGAATTCCGAACCCAATCTCGACAAAGCTTTTTCTAACTCTTGTTCACGGATGGTTTCGACTTTATTTCGCAGACAGCTAATAGTGGTAACAGTTTCTAAACTGCGCCACCAAATATCAAAGGCTTCCACTTCTTCCTCTAAAAGTCGCTCGGCTTCTTGTGCAATCTTGCGACGGCTTTCGTAGTTTTGCGCTACTACTGCCTTCAAATCATCGACATTAAACGCTTGCACATTTTCTAGTTCATTCACATCCGCATGAACATTACGCGGCACAGAAATATCAAATAACATTAAAGAGCGCTGAACTTCTAAAACCATTTCCAATTTGGCACGGTCAAGTATTGGCTCTGTAGCAGAAGTACTTGTAAACACCAAATCACTATCGGCAATTACGCTCATCATTTCCGATAGCGGATGAATATTGATCGGTTGCTGAGGGAATTGCTTTGTTAATTCTAGGGCGCGATCGCGAGAGCGATTTACAATACTAATTTCCACAGCACCTTTAGAAATTAGGTGTTGCACCAGCAGCCGCGACATTTTACCAGCACCCAGAATTACTACTCTGCAAGCAGCTAAATTTGCTACTTTAATTTGTGCTAACTCCACAGCAGCCGAACTGATAGAGACAGCACCAGTACCAATACTAGTTTCAGTACGAACCCGCTTACCAGCTGTTAACGCTTGTTTAAATAATCGATTCAAAATGGTTTTTATACCACTATATTGCTGTCCCAGTTTGTGAGTAGTCTTCACCTGAGCCAGAATTTGACCTTCTCCAAGTACCAGACTATCTAAACCACCAGCTACCCGCATAACGTGCATTACTGCATCATCATGTAGCAACATAAATAAATGTTGTCGCAGAGAAAGCACGGGTAATTTACTGTATTCTGCAAGAAACTGCGTTACTTCCCGGATACCTTGGTCTGCTTCACTGGTGACAATGTAAATTTCCAGGCGGTTACAAGTGCTAAGAATTGCAACTTCGTCAATATGGGGATAGCTGGCCAGTTGAGCGATCGCACTTTCAATTTGTGGTTCTGGAATGCTCAGTTTTTCCCGGACTTCTACTGGGGCTGTTTTATGGCTTAACCCCACCACTGCTATATTCATTTGCTAAATTGTAGTTACTAGTTGGTAGTTGGCAATCTGGCATTAAGTAAGAATAGGGAATGGGGAATTTTTGTTTATTGGTTGATAGTTTTCTAACCAACCATTAATCACTAACTACTAACTACTAACTACTGTAAAGGTAAAGCATTTCGGTGATGATTTTTCCGTTTTATAGAAACATTTCTTTCCAAATGCTTTACCCTTACTTTTACCATTCCCCATTCCCTAAAAATTAGTTCAGTTGGAGAACTTTTGGTTCACCAAACAAGTGAATTGTATCAACAAATCGAGCAGTTTTAGACTGGTTAGAAATTACCAAGCTTTGAGTTCTTGCCCCGTCTTTGAAGAAACGTACACCTTGCATGAGATTACCACTGGTAATGCCGCTAGCCGCGAACAGAATAGTTTCACCAGATGCCAGTTCATGAGCATCATAGACCTTATCGGGGTCATTGATATTCATAGACTTTAAGCGATCGATGTTGGCTTCTCTGCTTTCTCCAATCAGACCTGTTTTGACTACAGCTGGATCGTAGATCAGTTGACCTTGGAAGTGTCCACCCAAAGCACGCATTGCTGCTGCTGAGATTACGCCTTCAGGAGCCGCACCGATACCCATCAGAGCGTGGATATTGGTTCCAGCAAAACCGCAGCTTATAGCTGCACCCACATCACCGTCTGAAATTAGGGCGACTCTCGCTCCAGCCTCACGGATTTCCTTAATTAAATCGTTGTGGCGTTCGCGCTTCATGACTACGACCACAAGTTCTTCAATACTCCGATCTAGACACTCAGAGAGAATCTTGAGGTTTTCTGTTGCTGACTTGTTGATGTCTACCTTGCCCTTAGCTGCGGGGGGTGCTGCTAACTTCTTCATGTAAAAGTCAGGAGCAGCAAATAATCCACCCTTTTCAGAAATTGCCAAGACAGCCATCGAACCAGGTTGTCCATAAGCTACCAAGTTGGTACCTTCACAGGGGTCAACGGCGATATCAATTTCAATTAATTCATCAGGGTTACAGACACTTTCGGCATTTGGTTGGGTACAGATACCAACTTCTTCCCCGATGTATAGCATAGGCGCGTCGTCACGTTCGCCTTCCCCAATCACAATGCGACCGCGCATGTGGATTTTATTCATCCGCTCCCGCATAGCTTCCACAGCTACCTGGTCAGCGATGTTTTTTTCGCCTTTGCCCATCCACTTTGCAGATGCGATCGCGGCTTGCTCTACTACTTCAATAATCTCTAAACCAAGTGTATTTTCCACAGAGTTTGCCCTCTCAGCTGCTTGAATTTGCGTCGTTTTATCTGCCTATTTCAGTTTTCAAGTCTACCAAAGGGCGGATACACGTGGAAGAAAGTTAAGTTTTACTGCTAACTCGTTAGAAAAGTGCCAGTTAAGACATCCTAATTTTTCACTCCTACAACTCCAGTATAAAACCTGTTTAAAAGTTACTAAGTTAAGAACTGGTACAAATATTTAGCAGTGTATATCCATAATGTTGCTTTTATTCAGGTCTATCTTTAGGTATAAAATAACAAACAAGAAAGCTAGTAGATTCACTAAAAACTGAAAAACGATACACAAAGTAAATATCTTGTCAAATTAAGAGGTTAATCGTGTTTATAGACTACATCACACTCATGTTGATCAATATGGTAGCTGGGTTATTTCTACTGGCTGACTATGTATATCGGGGTATAAATAGTTCTAATCAGAGGCAGTGGATTCCCGGTTTTGGGATTACAGGCGCGATCGCACTCACAACTGGTTTACACATGAGTTTTACCTGGCCTGTTACCGGTAGTTTTAACATTGCCTTCGGTGAAACAAGTGTTCTTTTTGGAATCTTGTTTGTAGCAGCTGCGATCGCACTCGCTCAAAATTGGGATTTATTGACAATAGCAGTTTATGGTTTTTTTGCTGGCGTAGTTGCGATCGTAGTCGGTATCCGCATCATCAACTTGAATATGACAAAGCAACCGCTTTTATCGGGAATCGGCTTTATTTTAACCGGGTTAGGTGGTGTTTTTGCAGCGCCAACTCTCTATTGGAAAACCAACCGAACTTGGCGGCTAATTGGTGTAGCAGTGCTGATAGTAGCCGCTCTAATTTGGGCATTGACTGGATATTTAGCTTATTGGAATCATTTAGAGGGTTTCCAAAAGTGGGTTCCAGCGCCGATGCGGTAAGCAATGTTCTAGGCTAGAGACATGGTTAAAACCTTGCTTAATAAAAATATGCTGGACTTTCTTAATCCCCTCTTAAATCGCCATCCAGAGCGAGTTAAAGCCAACGTCGAACTTTACACATGGGCAACTTGTCCTTACTGTATTCGTGCCAAAATATTGCTGTGGTGGAAAGGTGTAAACTTTACTGAATATAAAATCGACGGCGACGAAGCAGCCAGAGCTAAAATGGCAGAACGCGCTAACGGCCGCCGTACAGTACCACAAATTTTTATCAATAACCAGCACATTGGCGGCTGTGATGACCTATATCAGCTAGACACACAAAGTCAACTCGATCCCCTTTTAGCCCAAGCCGCTATTTAGTATTAAAGGAGGCAGAGGGCAAGAGGTTTTACCTCAGTTGGGGATTCAGACCCAATACAGTTCAGATAAGACCAAAACACTTGTAGAGACGGCGATTTATCGCGTCTCAAAAACCCACAATTTTGTACAATTAGCCCTTAAAATTTGGCGTTTTTGTTTTAAACCCTTGCTCTATGAGAAGTTGTGGCAGATAGCAAGAAGCAGTATTCCTTCTGCCCTCTGCCTTTCTTGATAAGAATATGCTAACTAAATACACAGAATATCTTATACATCAACAATGGATGAGTTATGCCCTAAAATTAGCAAAAACAGCAGGTGATGCAGGTGAAGTCCCTGTAGGTGCTGTTATCATTGATCCAACAGGCAAATTGCTGGCACAAGGAGAAAACAGAAAAGAACGCGACAAAGACCCTACTGCCCATGCGGAAATTCTCGCTCTCAAGAGAGCTGCAACAACTTTACAAAATTGGCATCTTAATGAATGCACACTCTATGTAACTCTTGAACCTTGCCCGATGTGCGCGGGTGCGATCGTCCAAGCGCGTCTAGGATTACTTGTATATGGAGTAGACGATACAAAAACTGGCGCAATTCGTACAGTTATTAACATACCCGACAGTACTGCTTCTAATCACCGTCTCCAAGTAATCGGAGGCATTCTAGAGTCAGCTTGTCGTCAGCAATTACAGACTTGGTTTGCCACTAAGCGGCGTAGGGTAAACTAACGGACAGAGGTAAAACTGTCCATCTAGTACGACACAAGTCACGCAAGAGAATCTACGGTGTAACTAATCAGGCTTTTCGTTAAATTTTTACCCGTCAATCAGCTGCATCCGTCATGATGGAATTTTACTCTTCATCCGATACCTGCCAGCACCCACCAGGAAATCCTCAGGTAGATCGTACTACCTCAAGGGTTTCTCCTTGGTTAAGTCCCCTGGCATATTTATTAGGGCGTCACTGCCTATTACCATTATTCTTTGGACAAATTAGAATAACCGGACAAAAAAATATCCCCACAACCGGGCCTGTGATCCTTGCGCCTACCCATCGGGCGCGTTGGGATGCGTTGCTTGTACCCTACGCTACTGCTTGTCTGAGAAAGCAAGACTTGCGGTTTATGGTGACTATTGACGAATGCCAAGGTTTGCAAGGCTGGTTTGTCCGACGCTTGGGGGGGTTTCCTGTGAATTCTAAGCATCCGTCAATTCGCACACTGCGACATGGAGTAGAGTTACTTCAGCAGCACAAAACCCTGGTAATCTTTCCAGAAGGTAATATTTTTCGCGATGGCCAAGTTCACCAGTTAAAGCCGGGAATTGCTCGTCTTGCTTTGAGTGCTGAATCTAGTTATTCCGGGCTGGGAGTGAAAATTATACCCATAGGTATTAATTACAGCCAACCCTATCCAAATTGGGGTACAGATGTAAGTATTGACATTGGCTCCCCAATCAGAGTGACGGATTACATGAGTGGCTGTATAAAACAAGATGCCAAAAGCATCACATCTGATTTGGCAAAGGCACTGCAACAATTAAGCCATCAAGAAACAAAAGTTACTAATCACGCATTTGCAGAAATTACTAATTCTTGATCTAGTTAAACATCAAGAGTTCCAAGACTGGCTCTTAAGCATTGACCATTAACCGTGCATGATTAAGAAACTGCACGTTTTCAAGGTTTGACACTAATTGTTAACTGCTATATCCATCCTGAATAAGTCACAAAAGATTAGTGATATTTTGTAACCTTTGAGGATGTATACATATATAGATTACTCTCTATCTACGCGATATTCAGCCAAATTGGCATTTTTTTGAGTAAATAGCTAAGAGTTGTCTGCAAACTATTGAATTGATTGATGATATATAGAGAATTAACGTGTTAACTCAGTCCACTGTGGGTATCGCTAATCACAACTATTTAAGTTAGTTACTATACAGGGGTAATGGGAACTCTATTAAACCGATTTTCAGTCCTAAATCAGAGATACTTAGGATGTAACTTTGCTTTGTCCAAGACCAAAACAGAGTTAAGATACCCGAAGTTTCCATAACTTGTTTATATAGTTGTCGCACTAATTGATCCCATGAACACTGCTGCCGCTGTTACCTTGATGCACCGTACTGTTTTATCAGTCATAGCAGTCCTTAGTCTGCTATCACCTGTGAATGCTCAGGTATCACAGTCACCAGGCACTACCAGCCAACCACAACCCATTGACCCCAACGATCCCAATAACCTCCGCCCCATAACCCAAAGTAACAGCCTTTTGAGCATTGAAGGTGGCGATCGCTTAGTAAAAGATGCAGAACAAGCCGTTTCTGCTCAAAACTACCCTTTAGCTGCTAAGAAACTGCAAGAAGCACGCCAAGTTTATAATCAGCTATCTAATTTTTATCAAGAGTTAAATTCTAGCTTTTCGGGAATTGACAATAGAGTTTCTGATTCTCAACGTCAAAAAGCTCTATTAACAGCCCAAAAGCGAGATGAAGCTACCTTTCAGCTAGCATTGGTACATCGCGCCCAAAATCAGCCAGAATTAGCTGTACCGTTGTTAGTTCAAATAATTAAGAGTCAAAATCCGACGCGGGATTTAGGCAAGAAAGCCTATAAACAGTTGTTTGAATTGGGTTTTGTTGATTCTCCCTATCCCAGAGAAGGTGGTACTTCATCTTCCTCATCCCCAAAAAAATAAATTAAATTGGCGTTGCCTGTTTTTCCTTATCTCCCCAACCAGTCGCCTGGGAATCCCCCAGTGCTAGGATAGAGCTATCTACCGTAGCCAAAAACTGAGCGTTCTCAAAAATACACCTCAGAGGCGTGTTTATCTACAGCCTTGCCAAAACCTAAAGTTGGCACAGGCATTTGCTCCATATCTGTTAATAATAGAAAAGTAAGTTTTTTCAGGAATTGCGATGATTAGTCCGCAGCAGGTTGAGGCAATGATCAAGGCGGAACTGCCAGACGCCCAGGTTCAGGTGCAAGACTTGACTGGTGGCGGTGACCACTATCAGGTGACAGTAGTTTCATCGCACTTTGCAGGTAAGGGACTAGTGCAACAGCACCAGTTAGTTTATGGTGCGTTGGGTCAAGCTATGTCAACTGAAGCAATTCATGCCTTGGCGGTAAAAACATACACTCCCGAAGCTTGGCAAGCAACAGCAAGTTCCTAAAGTTATGAGTTAGAAGTTAGGAGTTATGAATTTTTAACTCCTCACTCTTCACTCCTCACTCTACTAATGCAACATAGGAAACACAAGTACCATGACACCAGAACTCAAAGACAAAATTGATAACTTGCTACAACAGAACAAGATTTTAGTTTTCATGAAGGGAAACAAGTTAATGCCCCAATGTGGTTTCTCCAACAACGTTGTGCAGATTCTCAATACCTTGGGAGTTCCCTTTGAGACGATTGATGTTCTATCAGACTCTGAAATCCGTCAAGGTATTAAAGAATACTCTAACTGGCCGACAATTCCCCAAGTGTATATCAATGGTGAATTCGTTGGTGGTTCTGACATCTTGATTGAACTGTACCAGAAAGGTGAATTGCAACAAAAGGTAGAAGTAGCTCTAGCCTCGTAATCTCTGGTTAACAACATACCCTTTGGTTTGTTGTTAAATCTGTGCTTTGCAATCAAGGCAATGTATCGTTTTTAATGTCCTTGAAAGGGGAAATATATATACCTCCCCTTTCAAGGTTTTTTAATAGGTTTCTGATCAAAAGACTTGACCGAAATAACCAGAAAGCCCGTTTAGAACAAGATTTTAGAAATTATCTTGTTCCCAGTCAAAGACTAGGAATACCTAATGAGGCTACAGCCCACAATTACAGCTAGAAGCTAGAAACGAGGTTTTAAATGGGTTTCGGCTTAAGTTGACATCAATGACGAGATCCCCACCTCACAATAAATAATTGGATATTTTTTTATGAGGACTAAAGTCCCCACTACAAACCTTTAATTATTTACGCCCACTTACTTAGGTCAACAATCCCCTCAGTCGCATTGGCAAGACCAATATAGGGCTGAGGGGATGCGTTTTATCAATACAATAATTTCTCCAAATTTCACACCACAGCAACCCGTTGACCAATACAGATAATATGCTATAGTTATCTGCGGTAATTAACGGTTACTATCAATAACCAAGTAAATGGTACTTAGTAGTAATCGGGTTGTGGCTGTGGTTGCGGCACTGCAAAATTTGACCCATCGTACAAGTAGCGGCTGGCTTCCTCTTCTAGGCGATGAATCAGATATGGTTCAATGACGTTGCTATGTCGCAATGCGGCTAGATATCCATCCAAATACATCCGCATATCATCCGTGCGATAACCGCGATTCCATAACTCGGCGAAGGCGTCGGTGAGTCTTTGGTAATAGCGGATGGTTTGTGTGTCTTGGAGCATAACTGCTGTATTAATCTCTTTGGAATGAGAATTGTAAATGATTCACGCTCAAATGTGAAGTGTAATTTCACTTTGGCATCAACTCAAAGTCAACACATATACGTTTGATCAGTACCCTCCTAGCAGCTACAAGCTACTTTAATCCTATTCCAGAAAACATCGATTCTAGTGACTAGCTAAGTTATTTTTGTGATTTTCATGATCAACAGCCCAATTCTATTGGTGTTATATTCCTGGATAGGGGACGCTAGATTTTTGTGGAAAAAATCTACTTTCATCATCAGGTTAAAAAGCTGTTGTAGTAATGGTTAGCTGGTTGCATTATAAATATTTTCCACATTACACCTATCTAAAAACAGAATATTAAGCTAAAAGAACTTTTGATAAGTCTAACAAAACTTTCGATAAATTTAATAAAAATTTAACAATATTTCTAATCGCCTTTTAGCAAGGCATAAATTAAAGATATTGCCACTCTTTTTATGAGGAAATGTAAAGCTAATAGTAATTGAAGTAACAAAGGCTACAAAACCTTAGAGATGGGCTTGTTACTTTGAAAGTCATCAGACGCTAAGGGGTCTTGCCGCCGTGGGTTCGGTTTGTATAGAAATCATTGAGGGGAATCCCCATCTGAGGTCGTTGTTGGGTTGGCACTTGCAACAACTGGAATACCGTGTGCATCAAGCTGCCAGCATTTATCAAGCAAGGGAAGTATTTTTAAGCCATCAACCAACACTGGTAGTCTTAGATGCAGACCTGCCTGATGGTGATGGCATTGAGTTTTGTCGTTGGTTGCATCGTCAGCAACAGCCTCTAATCTTAATGCTATCTGCCCGTAATAGTGAAGCTGATATCGTTGCAGGTTTAAAGGCGGGTGCAGATGATTACTTGAGCAAACCTTTTGGGATGCAAGAGTTTTTGGCACGGGTAGAGGCACTGATTCGGCGGAAGCGCACACCTACTGCACCAGCTTACTTGGATTATGGCACTTTGCAAATCGATTTAGTTCAGCGTCGTGTCCGTTTCCAAGGGGAGTTCATTGACTTAACGCCCCAGGAATTCAGTTTGCTGTACGTTTTGGCACAAGCTGGGGGAGTACCTCTGAGTAGGTCGGAATTGCTGCGTCGTGCTTGGCCTGATGCTATCGATAACCCTCGTACCATTGATACTCATGTTTTGTCGCTGCGGAAAAAGGTTGAACTTGATCCCCGGCAACCCAATTTGATTCAAACTATCCGCAATGTTGGATACCGTTTTAACATGGAAATTTTGAATACTAATATTTCACAGTCACAAACAACAAAGTTAGCTAGAGAAAGATTTAGTAATCAACGTTCAACACTTAGTAGTAGTCAAGTGTGATGGAAATGGGGAGTGGGATATGAGGGAGATGAGGAAAATAACTTATGTCCAATGCCCAATACCCAATGCCCCATGCCCAATGACAATTGACTCATCCAAAATTTAAAATCCAAAATCGTCTTGCTCTGTTGCTTGAATCAGGCTTTTTCGTAATTCAATCCAGTCTATCTCTGAGGCTGTTTGATTTGCGAATAAATGACCTTGTTGCAGGTGTAATAACCGATTGCAAAACATCTGGGCTAGTTCCAGTTGGTGATTTACCATCAGAATTGTGGTTTGATGAGTTTGACTCAACTGGGTTAAGATTTGCATTAGATAAGTAGCCGTACCAGCATCTAGGGCAGAGGTTGGCTCGTCTAATAATAATATTTTAGGCTGGATGACTAAAGCACGAGCGATCGCTACTAGTTGTCGTTGTCCCGCAGAAAGTTGCACCTCTGTTCGCTCTAACCATTCATTGGGAATGTGCAGTTGGTCTGTCCAGTAATTGACTCGTTGCTGAATTGTCTGTTTGGGCAAACCACGCAAAACTAAAGGATAAGCCAAGGATTGCCCAACTGTCATCCCCAACAGTTTAGATTCTTGCAATACAAGTGTCACTATTTGGCGTAGCTGGATGACAGGAATTTGGCGATATTCTTGATTTTCGAGATAGAGTTTACCACTTGTGGGTTCAATTAGGCGGTTGATAAGGCGTAATAACGAAGTTTTTCCAGCGCCTACTGGGCCTACAATTACAATGCGATCGCTCTGGAATACCTCTAAGGAAATATCCTGCAATATGGGGTATCCCTGCTGATTGCCAGGAAGTTGGGTTTTCAGCTTTGTAAACAGATTAACTTGCTCTAGCCTGAGTGTGGCTTTTGCTGTGTTCAAGGGAGTGGGGAGTGGGGAGTGGGGAGTGGGGATAAAACAATACCCACACCCAATTTTAAGTTAATTGTGCAGTAGTTAATGCTGTAGCGATCGCCCAACCATCGACTAATAGTAGCAGCAGTGTGAATACTAGTAAAATCAGGTACATCCACGGCTGCGCTAAAGGGCGAACATCTGTGGTGTCAATGCTCGTTTTTGCTTGGACAATTTGCACCAAACGGGCAAATCCAGCTACACGCATCGGTAATAAATAAGCTTTCCCATCCTGGCTGAGGAAGTAATAAACTAGCCCTCCTTGTCCAGTGCTGCGGGGTTTTATCTCTTTGACTTGTGACCAAGGTAAATACCAGCCTTTACGAAAAAACCTCGGCACCCAGGCGGGGTAAGTAACCTGAATTCCCTCGTCATCTACCATTACTTGTTCAGTTAATACTGCGTACAAGGCAACAAAACCTATACCAATCCCTATCCACAATAATTCTGGAGGTACGGGTGCGGCTGTTACCTGCGATAAAAAAGGTAATGGGACTGTGAGTGCTATGTATAGACTTAGCAACGTTATCCGAATCAAAGGAGACAGACGAAAAATAGAAGCTGAGATATTGGCTGAGTTTGCTGTCACGGCTCAATTACAATGTTTTTCTTCATTGTAGGGTAGGTCTATGTTTTAGCTGGAGTGTTGCAAATAAGGTATGCCACTTTAATAATTCGTAATTCGTAATTTTTTAGGGTAAATACTTTTGTACTACAATCCAACCAGTAAGGGATACCCAGGCAAATCCTATAAATAGAATAATATTTACGCCGATGTGTAAGGGTCTAGCCCAAGGTCGTCTGACACTAATTTGTGTGGCGCTAAAAGCAGATAGTAAAACTAATGCTACGACTATTAACCCAGCAACTAAGTGTGACGAGTGTCCTAGTGAACCAAAGTGCCCCCAAGTGCCAACAATGCCAATTGCTAGCAACAGTAGCACTAAACTTACCATGCTGATGCCCATTGCATAGTGGAGCGATCGCACCCCTTTATTACCGCCCATAAATGGCGTGATAAAAGGAAATTGCTGCGAAGTTCTCGCCCGAAACATCCAAACGCCGGTGACTGCTAACATCAGATATGCCAGCAGGGACAACCCCATAGACCAGGCGGCTATTTTCCACAACCAAAGAAATGAAGGCAGATTCATAAGATTGATTGTAAATGAGAGTGGGGGGCAGGAGAGCAGAGGAGGATAATTAATGACAAATGACCAATAAATATATAAACAAAAAGGGCTGCTGAATTAGCAACCCTTAAATTTAGATAAAATTGTTTTTTTTAATCAACCGATGCTAAACCAAGGATTTGCAAGGGTTTTGTAGTATCTCCGATTTTTGTATTAATTTGCTGCACCATTAATTTGGTATTAATAGGGTCTTTTCCATCTGATGAGTCTGTATCAAACTCATAAGTACTGGGTTCTTCGAGCATCAGGCGATCGCACGGAATCTTATCGGATAAAATTGCACTTGCCATCATCCCTGTATGAATCTCCACTTGACCTTTTCGCGGAGCTTCAAAAACTAAACGTTGTCCAGGGAAAACAACCCTTTCAAAGTACCAGTTGGGAATATTGCAGATGCGAGCTACCTGTATTTTGCTCGTGGCATTAATGTAGCAGCAGAGAATTTTTCCTGATTGCTCAGGTGGTAGAGGATCTAATATTTGAGCCATAACTGCTGAGGAGCTTTACGCCACAATTTTACATTACACTAGCCAAGCCTAGCATCCACTGATCCCCAGTTGTTGTAACTGCGAATACCAACTGAGTATTTGTAGATTATTTCTGTCTAAAGATATATTTTTAGTTATGAAAATTTTGTAATTATTCACACCTTTTTCGGAATTATACACTATAAATAAAAGTTTTTAATATTTTATCCTGGTATAAAAGCTTAAATTCTCTGAAAGCAGATTGTTAGGGAATTGACATAACAACGATCCCCTTGCTTTTATCATAGCGAGGAAGTGAGTTTTGCTGTTTCATCTATCTCAGAATTAATCGCCTGGGATCATCACTTAATGAATAAACTCGATGTTATGGTAAAGCTATATGAAAAATGTCTTCATAAACCTCTCTATAGATTCTATGTATGTTTTATGCACAGCAATTTTAGCGTTTTCCGCAGTTGCTAACAGCAGGTTTCTAATACCAACAATCGGCTGAAATGTCAAGCACGATTGTGATAAATAAAACCAAATAAAACAAGCACACACTGTAAGACTAGATGTTTCTCTCGCTTTCTCCACAGATTGGCAAGATGGAAGTTAAAACACAGATGATGGAAAATCGAATTCTTTACGTTCGCCTTCCTTGTAACCCCATCTTTCCTATTGGGGTTGTCTACCTGAGCGATCATGTCCACAAGCAGTTTCCTAATATTGAACAGCGCATCTTTGATTTAGGAACAGTGCCACCTTTAGATTACAGTTCGGCTCTGGATCGCTGTATTGATGAATTTAAACCGACACTACTAGTATTCTCTTGGCGGGATATTCAAATTTATGCCCCAGTTGGTGGACGTGGTGGCAACCCACTGCAAAACGCCTTTGAATTTTACTACGCCAAGAATCCTCTACTGAAACTACGTGGGGGATTGGGCGGTTTGCGAATCTTCATCGCTTACTATGTAGAGTTGTGGCAAAATCAGGGCTTAATCAAACGCGGTTTAAAGCGTGCCCAAAAATATAATTCTGATGCTCGTGTAGTTGTCGGTGGCGGTGCAGTCAGTGTATTTTACGAACAATTGGGTAAAAGCTTACCCCAAGGAACAATTATTTCTGTGGGTGAAGGCGAAACTCTGCTGGAAAAACTTTTAAGTGGCAGAGATTTTCGAGATGAACGCTGTTACGTTGCCGGAGAAACTCAACCACGAAAACGGCTAATTCACGAACAACCCACCCCAATAGAAAAAACAGCTTGTAACTACGACTATATCGAAAGCATCTGGCCGGAATTTAACTTTTACCTGCAAGAACAAGACTTTTATATAGGTGTACAAACGAAGCGTGGTTGTCCTCACAACTGTTGTTATTGCGTCTACACCGTCGTCGAAGGCAAACAAGTACGCATCAACCCAGCAGATGAAGTAGTTGCTGAGATGCGCCAATTATACGATCGCGGCATTCGCAATTTCTGGTTTACCGATGCCCAATTCATCCCCGCGAAAAAATTTATCCCCGATGCTGTAGAACTATTGCAAAAAATAGTTGATTCTGGTATGACAGATATCCACTGGGCAGCATATATCAGAGCCGACAATTTGACACCAGAGTTGTGTGACTTGATGGCGAAAACCGGGATGAACTACTTTGAAATCGGGATTACCAGTGGTTCTCAAGAACTCGTGCGGAAAATGCGGATGGGGTATAACTTGCGAACCGTCTTGCAAAACTGCCGTGACTTAAAAGCTGCTGGTTTCAACGACGTAGTTTCCGTCAATTACTCCTTTAACGTGATTGACGAACGTCCCGAAACCATCCGTCAAACCATCGCTTACCACCGCGAACTAGAACGGATTTTTGGTGCTGATAAAGTCGAACCCGCCATTTTCTTTATTGGACTACAACCCCATACCCATTTAGAAGAATACGCTTTCAAAGAAGGCATCCTCAAACCAGGGTACGATCCAATGAGTTTGATGCCGTGGACAGCCAAAAAACTTCTCTGGAATCCCGAACCCCTTGGTTCATTCTTCGGCGAAGTCTGCTTGCAAGCTTGGCAACAAAACCCCAACGACTTCGGACGCGAAGTCATGAAAATCTTAGAAGAAAAACTGGGTTGTGCTGACTTAGAAGCAGCACTGACAGCACCATTAGAGACGAAAGAAAAACAGTTAGCGGGTGTATCCTAGAAAACACTAAAATGTGGGGAAATTCAGAATTCTGAATTTCTCCCTCTATCTTCCTCAGTGCCTCTGCGGTTATTTTTACCAAATCCCATGTTAGAAGGTTCAATCCTACAACAGCTTGAAGCAGCCCATCGTCATACCACCAGGCCAATTCGATTCGGTGTTTACTACAAAAATACCTTAGTTGCCCTGTGCCACGCTTTAGAAGACCATATCTTAACCGATGACGGTACACCCTTAGTCATTACAGCCTTTCAACAAGGTAAATGGTATCTACAAGAAGCTGATCGATATGCAGACATCGCCCAGTACAGCCGCGAAATTGCGATTATGGCAGCTGCGGAATCTGGCTTTGCTGAACATCCTACCAGCCAGCTACCCAATGTAGACTTGGTAGGATTAGATGCAGGCGATCCGGTGGCGCAAGAGTGGCACTTAATTATTTTATCGTCTAAATACACAGCAATGGTAATTTGTCAAGAATTATCTGAGGCTGATTATGGCAGCGCTGGAGTACCGACATCAGATTTAGAGCGTAAATTTTATGGCTTGTGGACATTTGAGCCAGAGTTAGTACAAGAGACAGCAGAAATTGCGATCGCTCACATCAAAAAATACAATCCAGAATTGGCGGAAAAACTCACAAGCGATAAGCAGCAAATTGTACCGTCAATGGATAGATCCCAAAATTTAGGTGCAGTTGTCTCTCGTGTAGTAGATTATCTCCAGACTGGGCAAGAGAATTTATCCATCCCTACAGCCCTTCAGAAACAAACCCTAGATCGCAACTTGGTTTCTAACGAAATCCAAGCCTTTTTGCGAATGGCGCAACTGATGGATATGGCAGATGTCAACAATCCAATGGCAGCTGCGGAAGTAGTAGTACTTGCTGAAGCGATCGCCCAGCTTTTGGATCTTCCCGCATGGCAGATTAAGAGATTGCGGCTAGCGGCTTTGTTACATCGCATAGATCCATTACAAAATGCCGAAAGTGTCCTGACTTCTGGTAATATACCAACACGCTATCAAGAAGATGCCCCCAGTTGTCCTTTAATACCAGGGGCGCAAGTATTGCGAACTATGCCAAGATTACGAGCAGTTGCCCAAATTATTACTCACCAAAGCGAGTGGTGGAATGGCACAGGGGAACCAGCAGGTTTAGCTGGAGATGAAATTCCCCTAGAGTCGAGAATTTTGGCATTATTGGCAGACTTTCAGTGGCGAGTCAATCAGCGAAAATCGTCAAATCAAAGCCGGGAACAGATATTTACTCAAGCTTTAGATGAGTGCAAACAGCAAGAATCTACGCGCTTTGACCCTAAACTTGTAGATACCCTAGCTTTATTAGTTATGGGTTTACAACAGGGACTCGACTTACCCTTGATGACACCCAAATTCAGCGCCGGCATCTGGATACTTGATTCCCAATGGGATAGCCACAGCAAGATCAGTGAAGAGATTAGTAGTTACTTTACATGAATATTGAAGCCATTAAATTAGGAAAACTCAAACAACTTCCAGGCGCAAATTTAGAAGACGAGGAACTCTCCCGACTGGATTTAAGCCGGATTAATCTTGCTGGCGCTACCCTTGTAGGTGCTAATTTTGCTGGTTCTAAACTCGAAGGTGGACATTTGGAGGGGGCAAATTTGATGGGAGCCAACCTCCAACAAACTGACTTGCGGGCGAATCTGATGGGAGCAAACCTGATGCAAGCAGATTTAACGGGCGCTGACTTGCGGGGTAGTAATTTGCGCGGCGCTAACTTGATGGGAGCCAGACTCAGTGATGTGTCATTGGTGGGTGCTTTCTTGAGTGGTGCTAATTTGATGAACGTCAACTTACAAGGCGTTGATTTGCGCGGTGCTGACTTGCGCGGTGCAAATTTGACAGGGGCAAATCTCAAAGGTGCAGATTTGAGTCGCGCCGATTTGCAAGGGGCTTTATTGAGTGAAGCAAACCTGGAAGAAGCTGATTTACGGGGGGCGAATTTGGCAGGGGCGAATTTGACGGGAGCTAATTTACTTTGTGCAGAGTTAGAAGGTGCAAATTTGAGCGGTGTTAATTTGAATAAAGCCTGTTTGGTGGGTACTGTGGTTGAGACGAGTTTATGAGGATCGCGGAAAGGTGTAGTTTTTTCTCCTTCATGGAACAAAGTTGCAAAGAAATTGTAGGTTGGGTGGAGGCTTTGCGTAACCCAACCTCCTGATATCTGCCCAAAATACTATAGCCCAAATAGCACCTTCTGGATATCAAGTTGCTTGCTCCTCATAAGTCCAATCTGATATGCCAAAACCACAAAATAGTAGAGTCATATTAAAGAAAGACGAAGAGTCTTTGGAAATCATATTTCCCTTACCAGGATTTAGCAAAGTTTATGTGGCTCTAATTACCTTCGGGATAATGTTTCTTATTCCTAGTATAGTCTTGGTTGCAATTCTCTTTGGTATTTATTGGGCTGATTTGTCCTCTAAAATTGTCTTAGTTTTATTCTCTATTCCTTGGGGGATTTTTGCCATAGCAATGTTCTTTATATTTGCTAATTATATTGGCAAGATTTTGGCAAATACACGGCTAGAGATTAATCAGAAAAAAATTTCTTTAATTCAGGAAATATTGGGAGTGAGGATATATGAAGAAAACTCCAATGCCCGGCAAGATATTAACAAGTTAGAACGTATTAAACGCCATATAAAACTTAGTTCTTTATCTGACTATGCACCTGACTACTTAGGTAGCATATATGAATCTGAAATTATTATTTGGGCGGGAGAATCTAAATACAGGATTTCTATATCTTTAGTGTCTGAAGATGAACTTGATTGGTTAGTTACTGAACTAAATGACTGGTTGGGATTACCCATTGTCAAGCCTAATTACTGGACGTTCGCTCATTTTGACCTTGTGAGTGAGAATTATGTCTTACAGGGCTTAAGTTCAAGCTCATAAATGGATTCAGGGATTTTCATCAATAAAAGAATCTGTTTTTGAAGCTGGTTAATAGGGGTAATGAAGACCGTAGAATCAGGGAGGAAGTAAAGAGTTAGGTGACAAAAAGCCTTAAGCATTTGTTCGGCAGAAGGACGAGGAGTTTTTCGTTTGGGATTGCCATCATAAAGACCTTGCAAAGAATCTTCAGCTTGTTGAAGTGCCTGCCTGACAACAAACTCCATAAGGGTAAAAACGCGCAAAGCAATGTTTAATAAAAACATCAAGCCAGTGATTCGGTTTTGATTCTGGAAGTAAATCGGTAAAGCAGGCAAAGAACCCCTTTTAAAGCGATGAAAACCGCGTTCAAGAAGCCATTCGTCTCGGTAATACATTACCGACTCAGATAAAGTTAGCTGTTCGGTAGGTGCATTAGTTACGTACAATCGCCAACCAGCCAAAATTTCTGCTTCAACAATTGCACTATCAATTTTCTCAATTTGGAGTTGAAGCCGTGTCGAAGTAACCTGTTGTTGTAGAGTATTTTTCGAGGGTCGTCCTCGTCTTTGATGGCGAGTTTCTGTTCGTGTTTGTTCTGTAATCGTAGTTGAGAAAAAATCAGTAACGCGATGGCGTTTGAGGATATTCTCAACCTTATAAGTAAGCACATCTAGCTCGGTTCCTGGTTTATTGGCTAATTTCTCCAAGGCAAGTTGAGCTTGATTGATGCGTTTGTTTTGACTATCAATCGCTCCTAGAGCAAGCTTGTGGGAATAAACTACCAAATAGCGTTCGTGCCAACGAACCCATTTATTTGTTTCTGGATTTAACCAAAACTTACCCAACTCAACCTCAAAACCTTTACCAACAGCAGTTTCTTGTTCTTCTTGTTGGGGTAAACGAATATCGATGATTTCTGTTGATGATTGTTTTACCCATTGTTTGAGCAATTGGGGGTTTTGTCCGCTCATTGGCAAGGGAACACAGTAAAATCCTCCATTTAATGCGATGTTGGCACGGGTTGAGATCGAACCAGCCTTACAGTCAGCGATGAAGACAAAATGTTTGTGCCCAATTACTTTTTGTATCTTTTGCCAGGTGGGAAAATATAAAGGGTCATCGGCTCCATTGCCTTCAAGAGTGGCGCTGACTAACGGCATTCCCATCGGGTCGAGCGTTGCTAGTAACTGACGATATTGCAATAAGTCTGGGCGTTTATCTTTGGAGTAGCCATGACGCAATAGATTGTCTTCTAGATGACTTGTGTTTTCATGATTTACACTGAAGCTTGTTGTGTCTGTGCGTGCAATTTTTGTCGGTAATTCGTATGCTCTAATTATCTGCCTTCCTAATTTAATTTCTATTTCTTGTCTAGCAAGTGATTGCTTGCCTAATTCTTCTACTACCCTTCCCAATCTGTCATCACTGACATCTTTGTTTCCTATCGACCACCCCGTTGTCAATTCCAAAATCTTTCGATGTGTTTCTACCCATTCTTCGACTGCACATAACCGATGGTCTGATTGAGTGATTATATACGTTAGTAATAATACACTCAACTGCCCGTAGCTCATTCCTTGGTGGTTTCCGTGCGGCTTCTTCAGTTTTTGGTCGATATGTTTGGCTATCTCTATCTGAGCAAGCCATTCAACTATTAATGGAATATCGTCTATCCGCTCGGAGCTTATTTTTACTTCTGTCTCACTCATCGATGCACCACCACCTGACATCATTCTCTACTCAAACTACCCCCAAATCCACTCTCATCAGGGAGTTGCTTCAAAAATCCTCTTAATCATTACCCCTCAAGGAATTAATTCCTTTGACTGCCTTAAAATCAGCGAACGCACAGTAATTAAATTAAGTTTGTATGTAAAAAAGAACGCGCAAGGTGAATTATGGCGATCGTTTTTATTCCCATCCGAAGGTCACTACTTCGTGGTTTTGCAGTATTCTTAGCTATTGTTAAAATTTTTGCAGATGAAGCAGGTGAAAATTTGTGAGTTTACAAGAAATCATCAAACTAGCAAAGCAGCTTTCAACTGTAGATAAAGTACGTTTGATCCAGCAAATTGCTCCTGATATAGAACGCGAGTTAACAGATAAACTCTCTACTCTTCCTCGCCAATCCTTGTGGGGACTATGTGCTGATTTAGGAAATGCACCTTCCGCACATGAATCGATATAGCCCGTAGTGAAGAATGGGCTAGCTTTCCACGGGAGGATATTTGATGCTACGTGCCGTAACCACTTTTTCATCACCAAACCCGCTGAATATTATAGGCATCAAAAGCCGAATCACGACTAATCAAAACAAGGGAATGATTTATCGCCTGTGCCACCAGAATACGATCAAACGGATCTCGATGATGGAGTGGTAAATAACGGAATTGAACAGTATGGGGAAAGGTAATAGGGAGAATCGTTATACCCGCAGCAATTACTTTAGGTTCAATCTCTTCAAAAGCACCCTGTAGGGATAGTTTTCCAATGTTGAGTTTAATCGCCATTTCCCAAAGACTGGCAATACTAAAGAAAACAGCCTCAGCAGATTCAATTTTTTCTCTAGTTAACACTGGCAGGGTGGCATCATTCGAGACAAACCAGATAAAAGCATGAGTATCCAATAGTAATCTATTCATTCCATATATTCTTTCATATCTTGAAGCGGCTCATCAAAGTCATTAGGCAATGGCAGAACAAACATTCCTTTCATCGTTCCAGCAACGCGACGCTTGTTTGTCTGCTTTTCTTCGGTAGAGTTTTTAACGTGCTTCTCTATCAAAAACTCAATGTAATGAAGCACTTCTGTCTGAAGAGACTCAGGGAGTTCTTCTAATTTTTCTAAAATGACTGGCTGTATCATTGTTTTTTCTCCTTGGCAATTTTTATGAAAAACATCACAGCTATATTTGTTTGAATGTCAAATACATTTTAATACGGTTTGGATAAGCACTTTAATATCATGTCCGCTTGATTACTAGTGTGTATGTAAGCCAGTGCTTATCCTATCAAAGAGGCGATCGCTCAGTTCGCCCTCGTATCCCCAAAGCTAGTACACTCATTAACAATACCCTATCACTCCTAGCAGGGGATTTTTATTCACACCAGTTACCCATGATCCAGTGGTGTAGTGAAGGAATTATCTCAGTCAAAAATGTGGCGTAGGTGCGATCGCGCAAGGTGAATTATGGCGATCGTTTTTATTCCCATCCGAATTTTATGGAGAATTAACAGTAGAGTATTAACTTAATAAACTGCATAATCGAAA
The DNA here is from genome assembly GCF_048836525.1 of Nostoc sp. CALU 546. NCBI lineage: Bacteria > Bacillati > Cyanobacteriota > Cyanophyceae > Nostocales > Nostocaceae > Nostoc > Nostoc sp. CALU 546. Next base: position 87,440 of record NZ_JAWJTF010000008.1, on the reverse strand, counting down.
AGTATTGATAAATACATCATTCGAGCCAGTCGGGGCCTTTGAAGAATTCACCGTCTGCCCAAAAGGTTTTACAAATCAAAGAACCTTGTCCGGGACTGCTAAAATTTTGGGCTGCTCTAAAGTCGGTTGCAATCAAAATAGCATCATCCATTTCTACCGCATACAAGTCAGCCCCAGTGAAATCAGTACCACTTAAAATAGCTTCGCTCAGGTCTGCATTTCTGAAGTTAGTTCCTATGCAATCTGCACCACTCAAGTCAGCCCCACGCAAATTAGCACCTTCGAGATTAGCAGCATACAAATTTACACACAGCAATCTGGCTCCACTCAAGTTGGCATGACTCAAGTTGCTACCACTTAAATCAACCCTGATCAAATCAGCTTCACTCAAGTCAATTTCGCGCAGATCGACTCCATCCAATGCTGACGAACTGAAGCGAATTCCAGCAAAATCTCTTTCTCCTGCCGCATATCTTTTGAGTAACTTTCGACTGTTGATATTTTCTCTTCTATCTTCCATAAGCTCATTAAATCATTTTTAAATTTACAATCCTATCTTTACTACTCTATTGCCACAGCAATTAAGCATTAATATTAGGACTTACTTACGCACTGTACAATTTAATCATGGGATGCATAATAGCAAAATCAATTAATTTGGTGTGAATACTATTTCCTGTAAATATGTATCAAGATAATTTTAAGAAGATACTAACTGACTCTTTTGCTGCCGTAAAAAACTAACGCTTATCTTATCAGACAAGCGATCGCTCTGTTCTTCCTCGTATCCACAAAGCTAGTACACTCATTAACAACACTCCCATAACTCCTTGTAGGGGATTATTATTCACACCAGTTACCCAATCAGGAACTTGACCAGAATATTTCACTAATTTACCTACATTAATAATGTAGTAACCCCAAACTAAACCACCATGTAAACCAATTGGAAAACCCAAGCGTCCCCTCCGCCAACGCTTTCCCCATACTTGCGTTAACCCCAGTAGTACTAAAGCTGGAAATTGCGGCAGTGTATGAATAATTGCCTCCAAAGGTTTAATAAAGTGCAATGTAGCAAACGCAGTTGCATCTGTCCACAGTGCCACACGCAGACTGTAATCTCGTTGTAACTCATCTAACAACCAGCCTCGGAATAACAATTCCTCAGCAAATCCGATGCCCAAAGCAACAAGTAAACCCTCAAAAACAACTTTCAGCAAAAAAACTTTCGGTTGTTGCCACACCAACCAACCCAACAAACTTTGTACCCCAAAAAGTATCAGAATATTAATTATCCCCAGAGCCAAGCCACGCAGTAAATCCACACCGTTTTGCCGCGTGAATTCTAAGCCATAATGCCTCAGAATTTGGGGCTGCTGGTAGACATATTTACCCCATAGTCTCAGGAGAAAAATAAATATTCCATATAACAATACCAAAGTCAATATACTTTCTAAGTTTGAATCATGCACTAGTAAGTATATTGGTGTAGCAAATGGCAACCATAGCAACAGTAAAGTCAAAATAAAAGCACCCAGCCTAATAGGGGCAGGGCGTTCAGCTAAATGGACAAGGTTTTTTTTCATACCAATGTTAAGTCACCAGTCAATACTCTATATTTCTACTAATGACCAATGACCAATGACCAATGACTATTCATCAGGTTCAATCGTGCTACTTAAACCGTGACTTTTCAATGTTTCGCAATAAAACTCAGCGTGTTCCAGGGCGCAAGTAATGACTAAAGCTAGCCCGTTAGTATGGGCTTCCATCATGATGCTCACAGCTTGGGGTTGGGTAAGGCTTGGTACAGTGGCTATTAGTGACTGTACAACATGCTCCATAGAGTTGTAGTCGTCGTTATGGAGCAAAACGCGATACCGAGGCGCGAGCTTGCGGGTTGTGGAAGGCTTTTGAATAGTTTCAACTGACACGGCTCTTTGCTCTTTTCTCGTTACTTCACTACAACAAAATCTCTGTTTTGCGATCGCTTAACAGTCGTTTACCTATTCTATAGTATTTCTGCTCAGATACTATGCTAGGAAAACTCTTTGCTGCCAGGGATTGGTTGTATTAGTTTTGCGTAGCCACTTGTGAGACAGATGTCTAAGACATGGCTGCCATAAGAGTGCTACCCTAATTTTACAGAAGCTTTCCTTAACGTAGCGCATTTTCACTTTTAAGATTAAGGAAGTTGCAAAATAATCCTTGCCCCTGCCCAAACTGCATAATGATAGACATGAGCCTAGATTTTCTTCAACCGGGACAAATTGTGTCTTTAAAGTATGGCGACAGAAATTTGTATGCAGAAGTTATTCAATTTGTAGTTTCCCGCCAGCTGTGCTGGGTGCGTCCTTTATTAATGGTCACGTGGACTCAAGAATCGCCGTTAATTACCGATTTGCGAGATGCATCTGACTTGCTTTGGCCTGCCAATTTATTTCGACCAGCTTTAGATACAGAAGTGATTACCTTCTTGAGCCAACTTTTAGCAAAAGAACCAAAAACTGAACCTGACTCAGTAGCCAAACAGCAACTCAATCAGTTTATTCACCAACTTTGGCAAGCATACCAAGATAGTTCTGAGTGCTAAGTGCTGAGTTTTTTACTTAGCAATGACTGGCGATTTACTATGAATGCACGATGTAGAGGTTCATTATCAAAGTTTACGCCACCTTAAATATTTAAATAATTAGCCTCATAGAAAAGTTTTTAAGTCAAGAATCTCTCGTCATAAACAAGTTTCATGGCTCTTTTTCAATCCCCATTACAAAACTTAATTACGTTAGCGTAACGGTAGCGAGTCTACTTATCCTTACAGAGAAGCAAGCTATCGAGAGCTTCTCTTAGAGAGAGAGCATCATGACGACGAATTACGAATTACAAATTATTTTAAAATCCCAGGCTAGGAACCAACTGGACTCGTCCAGCATCCATCTCTGCCATTAATAATTCTAAGGCTTCGTAATCAACATCAGAAATGTAACCAAGTTCCGTCAGTTCTGAGTTTATTTCATTTTCTATCTCAGGAGTTAGTTTTTTAATGTCAAGAGCTTTTTCTACCAATTTACGAATAGCGTACTGAGTTCTCATAAGTAATAACCCAACTGTAATATGATACTAATCATCCCAGATCAGTCTCAGTATAAAGAGTGATCCAAATACTAACTTGCTAGTGATATATATCACAATTTAATTAGTTAGATAGATAATTCGCTATGACTTTCCGGTATACCATTAGCAACGCTAAAGTGGGAGATTTAACCTACCGTTAAGACTTGGCTAAATTAGCTCTAGTTATAGACTAGGCAAGGTTTCTCAGCATAGTTACTGATAATTTGTCTGCTCTATGGCTGTCTATAGTTGATTGTTTTTGAACTGAGATAAAAAAAAAGTATATATAAACACATTTTAACCTGGAATTATAACAATCTTTAAACAGACATACTAAACCAATAAAGATTCAGCAAAGAGAGCTAAGACGTATGGTCGATGCAACAAAATAGAGTTTATGTTCAAATAATCTTTAGCTTGACGCTTCGACAATTCTCAACAGGATGTAACTATGCAAGCAGTGCTTAACTATCCCAAGATTGCAGTTATTCGCCCCCAAGGGTGTTTGAATGCTGCAAACGCCTTGGAATTTGAACGAGATATGACCACAGCGTTGGCACAAAATGGTATTTCCATCTTGGTAGTAGACCTAGCAGCAGTAGAATCCTTAGACAGTGCGGGGTTGATGGCATTGTTATCTACACACAAGCTGGCTCTTACTTTAGGACGGAGTTGCCAGCTTTGCGCTGTTGCTCCAACAATTAGAATTATTTTTGAACTGACGCAACTCGATAGGGTATTTGAAATATTAGACGGTGAAGCCGAGTTGTCCCAAATATAAATTTATGTAAAATCACAAAGGTTCGGGAAATTTAAGTGGAGTTTATGTAAAGGAGTTGTAAGTTGCAACGATAAACTCTGTTAGAAGACCTAATTCAATGCTAAGGTTGGGATTGAGTAGCTGTAATTAAGGTAGCTAGAAGATAGCACAGTGGTTGTTGCAGTTGAAAGATTAATAACGTCGGGTATTTCAAAACCAGCTCGTTACTTGGGTAACGAGCTGTTAGCAGTACATAAACCTTGGGATACGACAGCAATACATTGGGTTTTAACATACCCGGAAGTGTATGAAGTCGGTGCATCTAATTTAGGGCACATCATCCTTTATAACATTTTGAATGCCCAACCACGTCAATTGTGCGATCGCGCCTACCTCCCAGGAAAAGACCTGGCAGACAAACTACGCGAAACTAATACGCCATTGTTTGCGGTAGAGTCAAAGCGATCGCTAACAGAATTTGACATTTTAGGCTTTAGCCTCAGTTACGAACTGGGTGCAACTAATATCCTCGAAATGTTGAATTTGGCTGGAATTCCCTTGACGTGGAGAGAGAGGCAGGGGAGCAGAGGAGCAGAGGGGCAGGGGGGTAGGGAATCTACCGATACCCAGTCCTCATTTCCGTTGATTTTCGCTGGTGGGCAAACAGCGACATCAAATCCTGAACCTTACGCTGACTTTTTCGACTTTATCGCCCTTGGAGATGGAGAGGAACTACTGCCAGAAATTGGTTTGGTATTGGGAGAAGGCAAACAAGCAGGATTAAGTCGAGAACATCTGTTACTGGATTTGGCACAGATACCAGGCGTATATGTGCCTCAGTTTTACGACATGGCAAAGGATGGCTCAGTTCATCCTTGTCGCCTAGATGTGCCGAAGCGAATTCTGCGAAGGGTGGCAACTCCCATACCAGCATATTCCATTGGTTTAGTTCCTTATGTAGAAACGGTGCATGACCGTTTAACCATTGAGATTCGACGTGGTTGCACTCGTGGCTGTCGCTTCTGTCAACCAGGAATGCTGACTCGACCAGCACGGGATGTAGAACCCGATAAGGTTGTAGAAGCAATTGAACAGGGAATGCGGGCAACTGGTTACAATGAGTTTTCTCTACTATCTCTGAGTTGTTCTGATTATTTGTCCCTACCAGCAGTGGGGATGGAAATCAAAAATCGCTTAAAAAATGAAAACATTTCTCTGACTCTACCAAGCCAACGGGTAGACAGATTTGATGAGAATATTGCCAACATCCTTGGAGGTACGCGCCAAGGTGGACTAACTTTTGCTCCAGAAGCTGGTACTCAGCGGATGCGAGACATCGTAAATAAGGGTTTGACGAATGAAGAATTGTTGCGGGGAGTAAAAACCGCTTGGGAGCAAGGCTGGGATAAAATAAAGTTGTATTTTATGATTGGCTTGCCGGGTGAGACAGATGCTGATGTTTTGGGCATTGCCGAAACAGTAAGCTGGCTACAGCGAGAATGTCGAGGTAAGGGTAGAAAACCCCTAAACTTTAACCTGACAATTTCTAACTTTACGCCCAAGCCCCATACACCATTCCAGTGGCACTCAGTTTCTACCGCTGAATTTAAGCGTAAACAAAACTTGTTACGGCAAGAATTCCGCCGAATCAAGGCAGTGAAGGTAAATTTTACTGATGTCCGCATTTCGGCAATGGAAGATTTTGTGGGACGAGGCGATCGCAATTTGAGCAAAGTCGTCCGCCGTGCCTGGGAATTGGGAGCAGGTATGGATTCCTGGTATGAAAATTTAGATCAAGCTTTTAGTGCTTGGGGGTCTGCGATCGCCCAAGCCGATCTAGATTGGAAATACCGTCAAATAGAGAATGGTGAATGGAATTTATTTCATGTCCAAGAGCAGAAGAGATCGAAAGATGCGGAAAATGACCAATTCTTAACTCCTAACTCCTCACTCCCTAGTACAGACACGATTAATCGCGTCCCTCCCCACTCCCTCGATATTCCCCTGCCTTGGGATCATATTGATACCGGGATTGACAAAAAGTGGCTCCAAGAAGACTTGCAACGTGCCTTAGAAGCTGCAATTGTACCCGATTGCTCCTTTGAAGGTTGTTCTCACTGTGGCGTCTGTGGCACAGACTTTGGGCATAACATCGTGATTGAATCACCTGCTATCCCACAATTCGCTGGTGAGTTTGTCCCCAACACAACAAAGGCGCAAAGACTGCGACTTTGGTTTGGTAAACAGGGTAACATGGCTTTGATGAGTCATCTGGATTTAATTCGTCTCTTTGACCGAGTTGTGCGGCGAGCAGGCTTACCAATCGCTTTCACTGGTGGATTTCATCCAATGCCGCGGATTTCTCTAGCAACTGCTTTGGCTTTAGGGGCTACTAGCAGCGGTGAAATTGCAGATTTTGAGTTAACTGTGCCAATGGAAATTGATACTTTCCAAGAACAGTTGGCTCGTGAAATGCCCACAGACATACCTATATATAATGTGGAGCAGATAGATTTAAAAGCTAGTGCCGCTACCCAACTGCTAGAGTCCGCAGAGTATTTGATTACTGTAGCAGCACTTGCAGAAACAACACCCATACAATGGCAAAACTGGATTGATACAATCAAAGCGAAAGAGGAACTTTGGTACGAGCAAATAACTAAGTCAGGCAAGAGCCAGTTAATAAATCTGCGCGATCGCTTATTTGAACTGGAATTAGTAGAAACCTCCAATAGCAAAGCAGAATCTATGTCATCTGTGATCCGTTATCTAGGTAGCTATCGCCAGGACGGTTTGCTGTTGCGTCCTGAACAAATTCTGTTTATGCTAGAGACAGTGGCTAATGTAGAATTCCAACTCCTACACATCCACCGCAATCGGCTAATTTTAGGGGTATAATCCCTGTAGGGCAACTTGCTAGTAGTTGTCCTAACATTGCATTTAATATGAATTGATTTTTAGCAAGGTTGCGTTAGAATGGGTTGAAGAGAAATTTTCTGGCGCTGCATTGAATTAGCTGGTTCACTACCCTGGTATTCAGGGGGCGAAAGCAAAGATATTAGAGTGCAACTTCTAGGATTTTATCCCAGACAAACAAAAAGCAGATTAAAGAATGCACACTCTCTCTATAGCTACCTTGTGAATCAGTAACTAACAGCAGGCTCGGTTAGCTTCTCCAAATTCATGCTTTTGAAACAACTGCTGAATGTCTAATCCACGTAGTGCCTAAGAGCTAGTGCATTACTTTTTAGAGTTAAAGCAACTGCTGTCGGTTATGCCGACTTGTAGACTTTCACAGACGCGCAAAGCGCGGCTTGTCTTAGGCTAGAGCGGCTCAAGGCAGGGTAGCAACTGGCGCTGCTGAGTATAACCCTAAGATAAATCCGGGGAATGGAAAATAGAAATAGTTTCTTTTTCTTCACGAATTCAGTAGGTTACTATCAAATGAAGCGTCCTGAGTTAAAATGCTCACTCAGGATTTAGAACTTTCAACTCAGAACTCTCTTAATTGAGGGTATTGCATCACAAATCAACCACGGACGGTTGATTTAATTGCTTAAACGATATGCAGCCGTTCTGGAATAATCAGCCGTGGAAACGCTCTTAAGAGCGCCAATAGCTATTTAACTTAGAAGCTCAGATTTGCGATTTTTATTATCAGTAGCGCCTTTTGAGGGTTGTGAGGGCAGCAAAAGTATAATATCAAACCGAGAAAATACTAATAATTAAAACTGATGCGGAGACGCAGGGAGTTTTGAATTACAAGTAATTAACCGGACTTGATACAACAAACCTCAAACCTGTAAGTGCTGCCAATTTTTGAGGAAATTGAATGCCGAAACAAATTATCATCGCGGAGCAGCACCAAATTGCTGCGGTTTTTTCTGAAGATCAAATACAGGAACTCGTTGTTGCTACAGGTCATCATCAAATAGGTGATATCTACTTAGGAGTAGTAGAAAACGTCTTGCCTGGGATAGATGCGGCTTTTGTCAATATAGGCGACCCAGAGCGCAACGGTTTTATTCACGTCACCGACTTGGGGCCATTGAAGCTCAAGCGTACCGCAGCGGCAATTACAGAACTACTTGCACCACAACAGAAAGTTTTGGTGCAAGTAATGAAAGAGCCAACGGGGACAAAAGGGCCCAGACTCACGGGTAATATCACCTTACCTGGACGCTACGTAGTACTGATGCCATACGGTAGGGGCGTAAATTTATCCCGACGAATTAAAAGTGAAAGTGAGCGCAACCGCTTACGGGCATTAGCGATTTTGGTCAAACCGGCGGGAATGGGTTTGCTTGTGCGTACAGAAGCAGAAGGCAAACCCGAAGAAGCAATTATGGAAGATTTGGAGTTGCTGCAAAAGCAGTGGGAGGCCATTCAGCAGGAAGCCCATTCTACCCGTGCTCCAGCACTGCTCAACCGAGACGATGATTTTATTCAGCGCGTATTGCGGGATATGTACGGCGCGGATGTAAATCGGATTGTCGTAGATTCCAGTACTGGTTTGAAACGCGTCAAACAGTACTTGCAGAATTGGAGTGGTGGTCAAACACCGCAGGGATTGTTGATTGACCATCATCGCGATCGCTCCCCAATTTTAGAATACTTCCGCATCACTGCTGCCATTAGAGAAGCTCTGAAACCAAGGGTAGACTTACCTTCTGGAGGTTACATCATCATCGAGCCGACGGAGGCATTAACCGTAATCGATGTTAACTCAGGTTCCTTCACGCGATCGGCAACAGCTAGAGAAACAGTTTTGTGGACAAACTGCGAAGCGGCAACAGAAATTGCTCGCCAGTTGCGTCTACGGAATATCGCCGGAGTGATCGTTGTTGATTTTATCGATATGGAATCGCGACGTGACCAATTACAAGTTCTCGAACACTTTAATAAAGCACTCAAAGCAGACAAAGCTCGTCCCCAGATTGCCCAACTTACTGAACTGGGTCTAGTAGAACTGACTCGCAAACGTCAGGGTCAAAATATTTACGAATTGTTTGGTGAAACTTGCCCAACCTGTGGTGGTTTAGGACATACCGTGCGTCTGCCTGGAGAAATCGAAAACCGATTACCGATACCGGCAGAGACACCAGAGCGCGAACGTTTTGTATCCTTACCTCACCGAGAACCACGTCAGCCATCTGCCCGCACCCCTGAACCACGAGAAACATACGATGGATTTGGGGAAGCATTTGACGGCGACTCGGAATTGAGTAACCTAAATCTGATCAATCATCCTAGTTATCAAGAGCTTAATGATAAGCGTCGTACCCGCACTCGCCGCAGTCGCATTGGTGTCAATGGGTTAAACGGGAAAGATGAAGCTCGGGTTGTTCCCAATCCACTGGCTTTTGTCAACGAGCCAGACTTAGACCTTGATATGGAACCAGAACTAGGAGTTGCACCAGAAATTCCCTCACCCACCCTTGGTAAACCAGGTTGGAGTGAAAGAGTAGAGCGCACTAAAATCATCAAGGCAGAACCAGTTAAACCAGTGGTAGAACCACCGGAGATTAGAACTGTAGAAATGAGCCTCCAAGAACAGGATATGTTTGCCTTGATGGGCATATCTCCCTTGGTGAAGTTAGAGCAAGAGGTTAAAAATACCAAGTCTGTGATTATTAATGTGATTCAGCCCGGTCAATTGCCAACGACCCCAACTGAATCAACCTCAGAATCAACTATTGTCCAAAAAGCAATACCTGAAATAACCGCTATTGTCCAAAAGGCAATACCTGAAATAACTCCTATTCCACAAAAAGCAACACCTGAAATAACCGCAAGCAAAATACCGACACCAAAAGTTATTGAACCAGAACAAAAATCTTTGATCGAAGAGACAACTGAATCACCAGAGTTAACTGTGAAGCCTTCGGGACGCTTGTCTGCGAAAGCCGCAGCCGCGAACGAGATCGCAGATGAAAGCGAAGCTAATAGTAGCGCTACTGCCAGCCGTCGCCGCCGTCGTCGTTCCTCAGCGATCGAGGATAATTAATTTGCTTTATGGTAGAAACATCGCCAACGCCTTTGGAAAAATCCACTTGGCTAGAGTTTTCTAGCTTGTCAGGGATTCCAGGGTTGGTTGCAGGTGTGGATGAAGTAGGGCGAGGTGCTTTATTTGGCCCTGTGGTGGCGGCAGCAGTGATTCTACCAGATCACGCTTTGCCAATACTAATGGCAGCTAAAATTAAAGACAGTAAAAAGTTATCTAGTTCTCGAAGAACTCAGCTAGCGCAGCAAATTTGCGAGCTGGCTATAGACTGGAAAATTGGATTTGCTTCTACTGCCGAAATTGACAAGATAAATATTTTGCAAGCGACGCTATTAGCAATGAAGCGGGCTGTGCTGAAGTTAAAGGTACAGCCTGAAATTTGCTTGGTTGATGGCAATCAGTTGATAAAAGACTTGCTATTGCCACAACAAACAATAGTTAAAGGAGACGAGCGATCGCTTGCTATTGCTTCTGCTAGTATTGTTGCTAAGGTTTGGCGTGACGATTTGGTACTGCGTCTGGCATTAAAATACCCTATGTACAACCTAGAAAGTAACAAGGGTTATGGTAGTCAGCGGCATTTGCTGGCTTTGCAACAATACGGGCCTTCGCCTCTGCATCGTCAGTCTTTTCGTCCTTGCCAAATCAAACGCCTGAGTGTTGAGTGATTGAAGAAGAATACAGAATACAGAATTCAGAATTCAGAATAAATTAGTCGGGGATTCAGTCGTGCCACTAATTACAGAATTAAATTTTGACTCCTGAATTCTGTTTGTTAAAAAATTACTCAGCATTCAGGATTGGCAATTCATTACTATCACCATCAAGTTCTTTATCTTTGGTTTGTGATATCACCCAGTAGCGATAATCCGCCAAAAGTTGATTTAATAACCGTTGTTTGACCGACAACAGCACACTTTTAAGCAGACCATTTCCAGTAGCTTCTAAAATCGGCTTAGGCGTGAAGGAAAATGGCGGCGGGAAATCCACCAGCACTTCTAAATCAGCTTTTCCTTGCAGGCGAGTGCCAGTGCTAAACTCTTTGGGAGACAAATAGCCTTTTAAATTGAGAGCAAAGCGCTGGTTAATATACTCGAAACCCAGGATTTCACAACCTAGCGATCGCAAATAAATTATTCCATTTGATTCTGCCCAAACTCTCATATCCACAGTAGGTTGAATACTTAGTGACATAAAAGTTAGTGGGCGCATTTTCAAGCGAAATACCTCCTCAGAAACCTGCTGAATCCGGCTATTGTCAACCAAAGCCTTAACTAGACGTTGAGGCTGACGCAAGTAGTGCTGAATGGGAATAGGCTGCTCTGGAACAGCGATTTCAACCGATTGGGAGGCAGTAAACCGGGTAGCCATGAGCGAATAAAAATATCTGTTTCTTAATTTTAATATTTTTTAACAACTTAGTTCTGATTATGAGAAAAGTATAAAATTTATTGACCATAAAAATGATTGTTGTTTCTCAACTATCCATCATTAGCAAAAAGTTGGTACTCCCATTACTATCTTTAGTTCAATAAATATACATTAGGAATTGACTCTTGACACAAAAATCAAAATGTGCATCATTTTTTATACAGAAACTAATATAATTCTTTTGAAATCTTCAGAGAAATTTAGCAAAAAAACTGCCAGGAAATCTATCTGAAAAAAGACTGATTTCCATGACTTGTTTTCCTGGATACATATTTCTGTCTATTTCTTTAGTGCGTAAATTTTAGATATATTTGCCAAGACGAAAATACCATACCTCTATTTACTGATTAAACTCGTAACTTAAGGCTAAAGGCATGACTCTATCCATCGCACATTTAGGGCCTCCTGGCACTTACGCAGAACAAGCAACTATTTTTTATGTCAACTGGTTGAGCAAAAGTACGGGAATTGAAGCTATATTATGCCCTTATCCCAGTATTTCCCAATCACTACACGCCGTTGCTGATGGTCAAGCCCAGTTGGCTGTTGTGCCAGTGGAAAATTCTATTGAAGGGAGTGTAACCACAACACTGGATACACTCTGGCAATTAGACAGTCTGCGAATTCAATTGGCTTTGGTATTACCCATTGCCCATATGTTAATTTCCTGCGCGTCTAATTTAGATAAGATAAAAACTGTTTACTCTCACCCGCAAGCTTTGGCACAATGTCAGGGATGGTTAGAGCGGTTTCTGCCGACTGCACAAATTATTCCCAGCAATTCTACAACCGAAGCATTACAGCGATTAGGGCAAGATACAACAACGGCAGCGATCGCTTCTAGTAGAGCTGCTCAACTCTACAAATTACCCATACTTGCTAGTTGCATTAACGACTATCCAGAAAACTTTACTCGTTTTTGGGTAGTCAGTCATGGCGAAGCTAATGCTGGATACCAGACATCAAAAGCGTCTGCTAGTCACACATCGCTGGCTTTTAGTATGCCTGCCAACACACCGGGAGCACTAGTCAAGCCTTTGCAAATATTTGCTCAACTAGGAATTAACCTCAGCCGAATTGAATCTCGTCCGACGAAGCGATCGCTAGGCGAATATTTATTTTTTATGGATTTAGAAGCGGATGCCAAGGAGGCACAGATGCAATCTGCTTTAGCAGAATTAACTACCCACACAGAGATTTTAAAAATTCTTGGTGCTTACAATGTTTTATCGATCAGCACTGTTACTTGAGAAGTTAAGAGTTATCAGTGATTCAGTTAGGGAATATAAATTATAAGTTGCCAATCTTTTATTTTTTGTTATTTCTTCCTAATTCCTAACTCCTCACTCCTAATTTTTAACTCCTCACTTTTCATTAAATGTGTCTTTGAGAACAGCACGAGCTGCTAAGTGATTACGAGTAGAGGTCAAAATTTCTGCTTCTCGCTCTAGACGAGTTGCAGTATCTTGCATTTCTAGCAAGAGCTGCTGCTCTGGAGCGACACCGTAAAGGTTACTAGCTACCCAATAAGATAACTCTGTTGGTAGGTCAGGCAAATCTTCTGGCAGTTCGATATTTTGTTCAGTTAACTTGGCTGACAAACGCACAACATCTCGCAGTAGTTGTTCTACTTCAGAAGATAAAGGTCGCAAATCTTTAGTAGGTGGTTGGTCTTCAATCCACTCTACTAAGCCAACACGGTATGGCTTCTCACGAACATATTCTAATACACGAAATCTTTGCTGTCCTAAAGTCAACATCTTGATCCGATCATCTGGCAGCCGTTGGTGATGAATAATTTCAGCACAGCAACCTGTGCTTGCAATTGTACCCTTGACTGGATCGAACATCAAAACACCGAACCTGCGATCGCTCTCCAAAATCGTGTTCATCATGATTCGGTAGCGAAATTCAAAGATGTGCAGGGGTAATGGCCTTGTAGGAAACAGAACTACTTCGGGTAACGGGAACAGAGGTAGTTCGCGAACTGCAATTTTAGAAGATGATGTCATTGTTACCTTAGTATAAACTTAATCTTTAAAATTTTCCTTTTCTCTGCTTTTCCCGTATTTTGTCTACATTCTATCATTTGTTTCCTAGCTAAATAAAAGCCCTGAGATATATTTCTTCAGGGCTATGTAAATATTAATACTAATGTAATTTGTCTTTTGTCCTTCGTCCTTTGTCTTTTCTGATGACAAATGACCAATGACTAATGACTAAATTAAAGTTTGACTTCGATATCTACGCCCGATGGTAGATCCAATTTCATCAGGGCATCAATAGTCTTAGAAGAGGGTTGGTAAATGTCAATAATCCGGCGATGAGTACGGGTTTCAAAGTGTTCCCGTGAATCTTTATCTACGTGAGGCGATCGCAACACACAATAGATCCGGCGTTTTGTTGGTAAAGGAATTGGGCCTATGGCTGTAGCGTTGGTGCGGTTAGCTGTGTCTACAATCTTCTCGCAAGATGTATCCAATAAGCGCCTATCAAAGGCCTGTAAACGAATTCTAATCTTCTGCTGCTGTAGAGTTGCCATCTTTAATTTTCCAGGTTCTGCGTAATTAGGGGAGTATTTACAGGTTAAAGGTTACAAGTTATAGGTTACAGAAAACTATTGCCTGTCCCCTGTAACCTATTACCTTATTTATAGGGGGAAGAGAAAGGAGCAGAGAGGCAAAATAAATACCATCTCTGCTCCTTCGTTATGAGCAAAAAGGTGCTTGCTACTTGATAATTTTTGAAACGACACCAGCACCGATGGTGCGACCGCCTTCGCGGATAGCGAAGCGCATTCCTTGTTCAATAGCGATCGCGTTGATCAATTCTACTGTCATCTTGATGCGATCGCCTGGCATCACCATTTCTACTTCTTTACCTTCATCGGAAGTGTAGGCTTTGATAGTACCAGTTACATCGGTTGTCCGCACGTAGAACTGGGGACGGTAGCCAGCGAAAAATGGAGTCTTACGACCACCTTCTTTTTCTGTTAGGACGTACACCTCACCTTCAAATTCATTATGAGGTTTAATTGAACCTGGTTTGGCAATTACCATACCCCGTTCAATATCAGCCTTCTGGATACCCCGAAGTAGTACGCCAGCGTTATCTCCAGCCATACCTTGCTCAAGACTCTTCTTGAACATTTCAATCCCAGTTACGGTAGTAGCACGAGTATCTCTGATACCCACTAGTTCAACGTTATCGCCAACTTTGACTACACCCCGTTCAATCCGACCAGTGGCGACAGTACCACGACCTGTGATTGAGAACACGTCTTCTACAGCCATCAAGAAGGGTTTATCAACATCCCGCTCAGGTGTGGGGATGTAAGAATCTACAGCATCCATCAGTTCATAGATTTTATCTACCCAAGGATTTTCACCACGTTGGGTCTTGGGATTCTTGGTCATTGCTTCCAGAGCTTGCAGACCAGAGCCTTTGATAATAGGGATATCATCGCCAGGGAAATCGTAGCTAGAAAGCAGTTCTCTAAGTTCTAGTTCTACTAGTTCCAAGAGTTCTGGGTCATCCATCAAATCTTCTTTGTTCAAGAAGACAACCAGACTGGGAACGCCTACCTGTTTTGCCAACAGGATGTGTTCGCGGGTTTGGGGCATAGGACCATCGGTAGCAGCAACTACGAGGATACCTCCGTCCATCTGAGCAGCACCGGTGATCATGTTTTTCACATAGTCAGCGTGTCCTGGACAGTCTACGTGAGCATAGTGTCTATTTGCAGTTTCATACTCTACGTGAGCGGTATTGATGGTAATACCCCGTGCCTTTTCTTCTGGGGCATTATCAATTTGGTCGTAGCCTTTGGCTACAGCCTGACCCATCGCTGCCAAGGTCATGGTGATGGCTGCTGTCAAGGTAGTTTTACCGTGGTCAACGTGGCCAACTGTACCGATATTAATGTGGGGTTTATTCCTTTCAAACTTTGCGCGTGCCATGAATACTCATTTCCTTATTTTAACTAAGCGTTCCCTTTGCTTTTTGCAATGATAGTTTCAGCTACGCTGCGAGGCACCTCTTCGTAGTGGCTGAACTCCATCGTGAAGATACCCCGACCTTGCGTTTTTGACCGGATATCAGTGGCGTAGCCAAACATGGTCGCCAGTGGAACTTTGGATGCGACCTTAGCAAGTCCCTGTTCGGTGCTTTGGCTTTCAATCTGCCCTCGGCGGGCGATGAGGTCGCCAATGACGTTCCCGATATAGTCTTCAGGAACTTCAACCTCAACTTTCATCATAGGCTCTAAGAGGACGGGTGAAGCTTTCAGCACAGCCTCTTTCATCGCCATTGAGCCAGCGATTTTAAAAGCCATTTCCGAAGAGTCTACATCGTGGTATGACCCATCAATTAGCGTCGCTTTGACGTCAATTAACGGATATCCAGCTAGAACACCGGATTCGCAGCTTTCTTTCATCCCTTGTTCTGCGGGGCCAACATACTCTTTAGGTACTGAACCACCGGCAATTTTGGAGACGAATTCAAAGCCAGTACCGGGATCTCCAGGCTCCAAATTGATCACAACGTGACCGTATTGACCTTTACCACCACTTTGGCGAATGAATTTGCCCTCAACTTTGTTCACAGCTTTCCGAATTGTTTCTCGGTAAGCTACTTGGGGCGCACCTACATTCGCTTCCACCTTAAATTCTCGTAACATCCGGTCTACTAGAATTTCTAGGTGTAGCTCTCCCATCCCCGCGATCACGGTTTGGTTTGTTTCCGGATCGACGCGGACACGGAATGTGGGGTCTTCTTCGGAGAGAGATTGCAGAGCCTTGGACAACTTGTCCATGTCGTTCTTGGTTTTGGGTTCAACCGCCACGGAGATTACAGGCTCAGGAATGAATAGGGATTCCAGAATTACTGGCGATCCATCATCACAGAGCGTGTCACCTGTCAAGGTGTCTTTCAATCCCAGAGCTGCTCCTAAATCACCCGCTCGCAGTTCATCGACATCTTGCCGATCATCTGCCTTCATTAGAACTAAGCGGGAAATCCGTTCTTTTTTATTCTTACTAGCGTTGAGAACGTAGCTGCCCTTTTTCAGGACACCAGAATAAACACGAACAAATGTCAGGCGACCGTAAGGGTCAGCCATAATCTTGAATGCCAGAGCTGCTAGAGGTTCGTTGTCATCAGCCCGCCGCTCAACAGTATCGCCATTTGGCAGTAAGCCTTGAATTGGCGGTACTTCACTTGGCGCAGGCAGGTAATCGACAACTGCATCGAGCATCAATTGCACGCCTTTGTTTTTGAATGCCGAACCGCAAAGTACTGGTACAATTGTCCCCGCAATTGTGCCTTTACGCAGGGCAGTCCGAACTTCCTGTTCTGTAAGTTCTTCTCCCTCGAAGTACTTAGCCATCAGAGCATCATCGGTTTCTGCCGCTGCTTCTATTAGCTTGGTGCGGAATTCGTCTACCTGAGCTTGCAATGCTTCGGGGATATCAGTTTCCTGAATATCGGTTCCTTGGTCATTAGCGTAAATATACGCACGTTGCCGTACTAGGTCAACAATACCTTGGAAGTCGTTTTCACTACCAATTGGTAGTTGAATAGCGATCGCATTCGCCCGCAGGCGATCGCGGATTTGCTCGTGAACTTTATAAAAGTTCGCTCCGGTGCGATCCATTTTGTTAATAAAGGCTATCCGAGGAACTTTGTAGCGTTCTGCTTGCCGCCACACTGTCTCGGACTGCGGTTGCACGCCGCCCACAGAACAAAATACCGCGATTACACCATCCAACACACGCATGGAACGCTCAACTTCAATTGTGAAGTCTACGTGACCCGGAGTATCGATAATGTTAATTTGATGATCTTTCCAACTGGTACTGATTGCAGCGGCAGTAATGGTAATTCCTCGCTCCCGCTCCTGATCCATCCAGTCTGTGACGGCAGTTCCTTCATGAACTTCGCCAATTTTATGAATTATCCCAGAGTAAAATAATATTCTCTCTGTTGTTGTTGTTTTGCCCGCATCTATATGCGCCGCAATACCAATGTTGCGTACTTTCTCTAGCGGGATCGTGCGTGCCACAGCTACCTCCTATAGTTTTTGCCTCATGATATCTTGTATATTACTCTTTGTTAAGATTCTATACTTTTACGGAAAACCGTCTTTGTTTTGTAAATCCACGATATACCGCTTCGGCAAGGCGATATATCGCTTTTCTACTTAGTAACGATAGTGTGCGAATGCTTTGTTAGCTTCCGCCATCCGGTGCGTTTCTTCACGTTTCCGAATGGCATTGCCAGTCTCATTGGCAGCATCCATCAACTCATTTGCCAGTTTGCTTGCCATTGTCCGGCCTGGTCTAGAGCGGGAATATTGCACTAACCAACGCAGTGCTAGGGTAGTGCCCCGTTCTGTACGCACTTCCATTGGTACTTGGTAGGTTGCTCCACCTACTCGTCGAGCTTTTACTTCTACTAAAGGCGTGGCATTTCGCACTGCTCTTTCAAAGGTTTCCAAAGCACCAGCACCAGTGCGTTCCTCAATAGTTTTTAATGCATCATAAACAATACGTGCGGCAAGTGATTTTTTGCCATGACGCATGATCCGTCTGATAATCATGCTCACAAGGCGACTGTTATATACGGAGTCAGACGGAACTGGGCGCCTTTGAATAACACCACGACGAGACATACTTCACCTTTAATTCGGAATTGGCAACGAAATTATATGCTATCAGACACCGGAAACTAAAAGCTGTGGAATCCAACCCTCAGACTTTCTCAATTTTGTTTTCGACTGTTGCAGCAAGGCTGACCTGTTGACTGCCGATTTTGGATTAGAGTTTTTGGTAAATGTTCCGACCACAAGGATTGGAAAAAATCAAAAGTCTTTAAGCCTCATCCCCACGTGGGTTCGACCAATCCAAAATCGCAAATCTAAAATCTTAAATTCATTGACTTGCTACCTGCAACTAAATACTCAAGGGGAAAAGATTCTAAACCTTAATGTCCAGATTAGAATTCTGCTGTGGGTTACAGCGTTCTCCTCAGAAATTCTACACTTGCTCGCTTAGTGTAGGTGTAGCTTGATTTTTTTAAACAGACTTTAACAGCTTTCATAACTGCTGTTAGAACACATACCCTGATAGTTTTTTTGCCCTTGGGCGCCTTTAAGGTAGACGATTAATCGTGTTGGATGCGATTAATCGCCTAATCCTATTTTTTCGCTTCTTTCGGACGCTTGGTTCCATACTTGGAACGGCCTTGTTTGCGGTCTTTAACTCCGGCTGTATCTAGGGTGCCACGGATAATGTGGTATCTCACGCCCGGTAGATCCTTAACCCGACCGCCACGAATCATCACAACTGAGTGTTCTTGTAAGTTGTGACCAATACCTGGAATGTAAGCTGTGACTTCAAATCCAGAGGTAAGCCTCACTCTTGCTACTTTTCGTAGAGCTGAGTTAGGCTTCTTTGGTGTGGTCGTGTATACTCTGGTACAAACTCCCCGACGTTGGGGGCATTGTTTCAGAGCCGGAGACTTGGTTTTCTGACGCGCTTGTTCGCGCTCAGTACGTATTAGCTGCTGTATTGTTGGCATGAGTTACAGCGCGTAAAGCTGCTTATATGTCTAAGTTTTAACAAATCCTGATTATATCTTTTTTTACGGTTTTATGTCAATTGTTATTTGTCATTTGCCATTTATTGCTTCTTTGAACGATTACTTAATTATTAATGGAGAAGGAATTGCCACAGCCACAGGTTGCGATCGCCTGGGGATTCTGGAAGCGAAAACCACCACCCATTAAGTCTTCTGAATAATCCACCCTCAAACCGTTGAGGTAATTTAAGCTTGCGGCATCTATGACTACTTGAATTTCATCCAAGTCGAAAATCTGGTCGCCAACTTTTATTGCTTCATCGAAAGACATATCATAAAATAACCCGGAACAACCACCTGGTTTTACTGCCAATCGAAACAATACATTTGGCTGCTTGGACTTTATTCGCCCAATTTCACTTGCGGCTGCTTGACTCAGATGAATCATGGAACTAGTTTTTTGCATATTGAATACCCCATCTTTCATTTTACAGATGGGTTGACCCTCGCTTCTGCAAAATTCCAATTCATCGAAGGCATGAGCGCGATCGCTATTACTACATTTATAACACTAATATGCTTCAGTCCCCACCTTAATAAGGTAGGGACTTCTGGGGTGCAGTAATTCGTACACAAAGACGGTTTGCACAAAAATGTATTCAGTTTTGGGATTAGAGCTTTAGCGTTTTTTTGGTTTTAATCTTTGGTGCGGGCATAATCATCTTGGTAGCGGATGATATCATCTTCTCCCAAGTATTCGCCATTTTGCACTTCAATCAACACCAAGGGGATCACGCCAGGATTCTCTAAACGATGAGATGTACATTGGGGTACATAAGTTGATTCATTATTGCTTAGTAGTACTTCTTTCTCACCACAAACTACTCTAGCTGTACCAGAGACGACAATCCAATGTTCGCTGCGGTGATGGTGCATTTGTAGACTGAGGCGGTGTCCAGGCTTAACTTCGATGCGCTTAATTTTGTATCCGCGCCCTTCTTCCAAAACTGTAAAAGCGCCCCAAGGACGTAATTCAGTTGCAGCGACGCCCCTAGAAGTTATGGCTGGAGGTAGGTGTAGAGTTTCAGTCTGTGTAGTTTCTTGATATCGAGCCATAGTTACCTCATTTGGAGACATAACAAACCGTTGGTACTCTTAACTTAACTATTGATCAAAAATCTGGTGCTATCTTGCAACCTTGAAAATCAGCAGTTTTGTCGCACCTTGATAAACATAGCAAAATCAAACCTTATGGTGTAAACCATCACTACTAAAACTGTGATGTCTACACCAATTCTTCATCAAGCAAAATGATAGCTTGTTCTAAACTTTAAAAAAGGATGGGGCATTGGGTATTGATGATTAAGAGACTTCTCCCATTCCCTCATTTTCGTGGTTGCAGGAAAATACCAATTCCGTTATGAACACGAGCAGCGGTACTAGGTGAACGATCGAGTAGTTGTCCTCCTAAATAAAGGCTGGTGGAACTACCGCCGTCCAAATTTAGGGCATTCACACAGCCCATGAGTTGCATCAATTTGGCGTGTTCTGCCAAATTAGGCCCATAACCGCCGACACGATTATGTGTGGCAGTAATCATCAGTGTGCCTGTTGCTGTTGTGCAAATACCGCTGCGAATAGCTTTTTCGGCAATAAAGGCATTGCTGAATTTTTCGCCTTTGGCATCAAGGACAATTTGACGATTTTGGATTAATAGCGGTCCTGCTCCAATAATGTGGGGATAACGACTAAAATCAGCTGGAGTTGTGACGCTGGAAATATTTACTGCGCTTCCAATAGGTAGTTGTGAGGCAGCACTAGCAGCACTAGCGCGTAAAGTTAGTAGGTAGCCATCCTGGGGAATGGGAACCGCTGTGACTCCAACTTTGCCGCCTGGTAACTGGTTAGTAATTTGGTTTTTCTGTACCACTAAGATAATTTCGTTATCCGTTATGGGCGTGTAAGTTGATCCCCAAGCTGGTGTGTAACGAGCAATACCACTCTGGACGTAACCGCTGTTAAGAAACAGAATTGGTAGACGCTGGCCATTTGCTGTAATTAAAGTTTCTTCTAAGGTGAGACGACCAAAGTAAAATTGGCCTGAATCATTCCAAGCGATCGCACCTCGATTCAGAATGGGGCCTGATAACCATTGATTATTCTGACGAATCGCACCTAATGGTAATCTGTTATTGCGGTTAAAATAACCACCATTAATTCCAGCTATTGCTAAGTAACGTTGTGCTGTTTGAATTAAGGGAGCAGTACCCGTCAGCCCATCAGTACTAGCCCACATAGGTTTTAACGCTAGCCCAAATTTGCGGGGACTAATTTCTAACCAGACCACAGGAAAGCGTTCTGTGCCTAAGTTCACATAATTCTGTCGCCAGCGCAATCCTGGGGCCCAAGTAATATCTCGTTCTTCTAGAGGATCGGGTCGAATATTGATAATCAGGCGGTTGGGATTAGCTACAGTAGTAACTTGAGGTGATAGACCAAAGGGAACGCTCAGACTAATAATCGTTTGGTTTTTCAGCACCTCCACTTTTTGAATCAGTGGTTCAGGATCTAGTGTTGGTGTAACTGGTGATAATTGTTTAAGCAGGTTTGGCAGCAATGTTGGTGGTGCTGCTGGCTGGGGGGTATAGCGTTCTATCAAAACAGGGGCGGCTATTCCATCCAGGGTAACTGTCCACTGGCGATTTGGCGGTGTAGTGGCTTTTGGGGTTGGCGTGTCTGGATCAGAGGATGGAGTTTGGGGTTTTGCGATCGCTAAACCTTGTACAACTTGCCAGGGGGTTGAACGATCTAAATCGACAAGAATCCGAGCCTGTTGCAAAGGGGCACTCGCCTCTGGAGGTTCCTGGCTCTGAACAATATTCGTGATTTGTGCTTTTGGGGTAGCAATCACCAAGGTGTTGCCATTAGCTTGAATCTGCCATCCAGATGTTTGAGCAAAATTAGTAATATCCAGATAGCGATATGCTCCTACTAGCCTGGTGGTTAAAACCAGTGGCTTTGTCATCGACGAAAACCACTGTACTGGTTGCCTCGCTGAATTACTACTATTTAAAAAATTTACTCCAATTAATTGTTTAAAAGCACCATCACTGAAATGAGTTGTCACCTGGCCGGCTTTTCCAGGTCGCTGCAACCAAGTTCCTGGTAAAGTACGCCCATTGAGGGAAATTTGATTACCAGAGGATGCCACACCTGTTAAAGGAGGTGCAGATGACTGTGAAATTAAACTGGGTATTGATTGGGCGTTTGTTGGAGACTGCTGGGCGTTAGTAGCACAGGTAGTAGTTAAGCAAAGTACTGTCAAAAGTATTGGTGATACAGTAGCCCGGAAAAATATGCGTTCGCCCTTGGCGATGGCTCCACCATCGCTAATCCCTGATTGGCAATAATTCGGCATTTTTACCATAATTTACTAAGTACTTTTGAAAACTATCATCCAAGGTATAAACTAACCAATTATTTGGAAGTATAAAAAAAACATGACTTTATTTTTGAATAAATATGATAATCTATATATTGGCTAGCTATCACTTTTAGACGTACAACAATTTATTTAGACGCTAAAGGCACTGCAATCAAGGTTTTAACTCCCACTAATTTTAACCACACCATATACGGTAGTTTTGGTTATCAAAACTGGATTAAGATATTTAATCCTTGCTGAATGTTGCTAATGTTGTTACTTCAGTAATGTCTAGTTAATAGTAATACATGCGGCAACTCATAAGCGGCAAAATTCTAGACAACAACAAAAATATTTGGGAATTGTCAAATGGGTATATATTGTAATACGCTGATTTTATTGCTGGATCAGGATGACTTTGGCTTTAGAACATAGCACAGCGCTTAGTTTTAGTTTTGTTTCAGGTGAGCCAAAATAGGCTCTACGAGTAGCTAGCGTGCATCTGGAAAAAAGGGATTGAGAAAATACTTAACTTCAAAATATAAAAAAGAAACTGTCAGGGCAAAAATAATGTCTTGGCGGAGGTAACTTGTCAAACACCGCATAAACACATAAAAGAGACGCAAATATTTTAACACGGGTGAACTAGTAAAGTAAAACCGAAGTTAAAATTTTTTTTCCCTAAATTTCGGTGCTTACATATTTTTCCATCGCTGAATTTAGAAATTTTTGCCCACAATGTAGTGGCAAAATTGGTAACTCAATACTTCAGGAACAGGGTATGAATAATAAACCGATGAATCAAGACCAGAAAATCACAGCGGACATAAACTCAAGAGATACCTATCAGGGGCAAAAGTGGTTAGTAGAGGAACGAGATGCCTGTGGTGTCGGTTTTATTGCTCATCGCCAAAATCATACCAGCCACGAAATTGTCGAAAAAGCCTTAGCTGCTTTAACTTGCTTAGAACATCGAGGAGGTTGTAGCGCTGATCAAGACTCTGGTGATGGTGCTGGAGTATTGACAGCTATCCCTTGGGAGTTGTTCCAACAAGACTTTGCCCAAAGGGGGAAGGAATTTACATCCACCAATAATATAGCTGTGGGGATGATATTTCTACCACAAGACCAAGAAGCAGCACAAAAAGCTAGGGCGACTGTTGAGCAAGTAGCTGCTGAAGAAAAATTGATTGTACTGGGTTGGCGAGTAGTACCAGTGCAATCTGATTTACTTGGGGTACAAGCAAGAGAAAATCAGCCCCAGATTGAACAAGTTTTGTTAGCTTCCGTTGACAAAAGCGGTGATGAATTGGAACGGCAGTTGTACATCAGCCGCCGCCGAATTAGTAAAGTTGCAACCAACATCTCAGAAGAATTTTATATCTGCTCGTTGTCAAGTCGGACAATTGTCTACAAAGGCATGGTGCGTTCGGCTGTCTTGGGCAACTTTTATGAAGATTTAAAAAATCCAGTTTACAAAAGTGCCTTTGCTGTCTATCACCGCCGCTTTAGTACGAACACGATGCCTAAATGGCCTCTAGCGCAACCGATGCGGCTTTTGGGTCACAACGGCGAAATCAACACCTTATTGGGTAACATCAATTGGATGATGGCACGAGAAGCGAGCCTGAATCATCCTGTATGGGGCGATCGCATTCAGGAACTCAAACCATTAGTTCATATTGACAACAGCGACTCAGCTACCCTAGACAATGTAGCAGAATTGCTAGTTTGCTCTGGACGCAGCCCTTTGGAAGCTTTAATGATTATGGTTCCAGAAGCTTACCAAAATCAGCCTTCTTTACGTGAATTTCCAGAAATTGTTGATTTCTACGAATATTACAGTGGTTTGCAAGAAGCGTGGGACGGCCCAGCCCTTTTAGTATTTAGTGATGGCAAAAAAGTTGGTGCAACACTAGATCGTAATGGTTTAAGACCAGCTCGCTACGTGATTACTAAAGATGACTACATTGTTGTAGCTTCCGAAGCTGGTGTAGTGGACTTTCCAGAAGCCGATATTGTCGAGAAAGGTAGACTCGGCCCAGGGCAAATGATTGCCGTGGATTTAGAAAATCATGAAGTCCTGAAGAATTGGGATATAAAGGGGCGCATCGCCAAGCAGCACCCTTATGGAGAATGGCTGCAACAGCACCGTCAAGAATTAAAGTCATTAGTCATTGATCATCCGTCATTAGCAAATGGCAATGGCAAAGGACAAATGACAAATGACTCAGGACAATTGACTACTGACAAGCAAACCTTACTTCAGCGTCAAACTGCCTTTGGCTACACCACAGAAGATGTCGAAATGGTGATTCATCCAATGGCGATCGCAGGTTCAGAGCCGACTTTCTGCATGGGTGATGATATTCCCTTAGCGGTGCTGTCAACAAAACCACACCTGCTTTATGACTATTTCAAACAGCGCTTTGCTCAGGTGACTAACCCAGCGATCGATCCGCTGCGCGAAAAGCTAGTGATGTCTTTGAAAGTCGAACTGGGGGAACGGGGTAACTTATTAGAACCCAAGGCAGAATATGCTCGGAGATTAAAACTTGAGTCGCCAGTGTTAACGGATGCTGAACTAGAAGCAATTAAGCTGTCAGGATTTGCCACGGCTGAATTGTCAACCCTATTTGCGATCGCCAGCGGACCAGAAGGATTGAAGGCCGCAGTCCAATCTTTACAAGCACAAGCAGCTGAGTCAGTCCGGGCTGGCGCAAAGATTTTAATATTAAGCGACCAGAGCAATAACAGTATCAACACAGAATCCACCTACATTCCTCCCTTGTTAGCAGTCGGTGCGGTGCATCACCATCTGATTCGGGAAGGGTTGCGAATGAAAACATCCCTGATTGTCAATACTGCCCAATGTTGGAGTACCCATCACTTTGCTTGTCTGATTGGCTATGGTGCTGGCGCAGTTTGCCCGTATATGGCTTTAGATACGGTGCGTAGTTGGTGGTCTGATCCCAAAACTCAAAAGTTAATGGGTGTGCAAAAAATTCCGACTCTCACCCTAGAACAAGCTTTAGGAAACTATCGCAAAGCAGTAGAGTCAGGTTTACTAAAAATTCTCTCTAAGATGGGAATTTCTCTACTCTCCAGCTATCAAGCAGCCCAAATTTTTGAAGCTATTGGCATTGGCGGAGATTTAATCGAACTGGGATTCCGTGGTACGACTTCCCGCATCGGTGGTTTGAGTGTGAGCGAACTTGCTGGTGAAGTGCTTTCCTTCCACAGCAAGGCTTTCCCAGAACTGACTGCTAATAAGTTAGAAAACCTAGGCTTTGTACAATACCGTCCTAACGGCGAGTACCACATGAATAGCCCAGAAATGGTTAAGGCGCTACACAAGGCTCTAGATGGCAAAAACTACGATCACTACGAAGTTTACAAGAAGCACCTCCAAGGCAGACCAGTAACAGCTTTGCGGGACTTGCTGGATTTTGAAGGCGATCGCACCCCAGTTGCTTTAGAAGAAGTGGAATCGGTATATGAGATTGTCAAACGCTTCTGCACCGGCGGCATGTCTTTAGGCGCTTTGTCAAGAGAAGCCCATGAAACTTTAGCGATCGCCATGAACCGCATTGGTGGTAAATCAAATTCTGGAGAAGGCGGCGAAGATCCAGTGCGCTACACAATTCTAGATGATGTAGATGAATCTGGACACTCGCCAACCCTACCTCATTTAAAAGGATTGCGGAATGGTGATCAAGCTTATAGTGCCATTAAGCAAGTGGCATCGGGACGCTTTGGTGTCACACCAGCGTATCTAGTCAATGCCAAACAAATTGAAATCAAAATTGCCCAAGGTGCCAAGCCTGGGGAAGGTGGACAGCTACCAGGGCCAAAGGTGAGCCAATACATTGCGATGTTAAGGCGCTCGAAGCCAGGGGTGACACTGATTTCACCACCACCACATCATGATATCTATTCCATTGAAGACCTAGCACAACTGATTTTTGATCTGCACCAAATTAATCCCAAAGCAAAGGTGTCGGTGAAGCTAGTTTCAGAAGTTGGCATTGGCACGATCGCTGCTGGTGTAGCGAAAGCAAACGCTGATATTATCCAGATTTCTGGTCATGATGGTGGTACAGGTGCATCACCACTTAGTTCGATTAAACATGCTGGCTCACCGTGGGAATTGGGTTTAAGTGAAGTACATCGGGTTTTGATGGAAAATAGCCTGCGCGATCGCGTGATTTTACGCGTAGATGGCGGACTCAAGAGTGGCTGGGATGTGGTAATAGGTGCATTGATGGGTGCTGAAGAATTCGGTTTCGGCTCCATTGCCATGATTGCCGAAGGCTGTATCATGGCGCGTATCTGCCACACAAATAATTGCCCCGTGGGTGTCGCATCCCAGAAAGAAGAACTCCGCAAGCGGTTTACGGGAATACCAGAACAGGTTGTCAACTTCTTTTACTTCATAGCCGAAGAAGTGCGGAGTTTGTTAGCCCGACTTGGCTACCGTTCTTTGTCAGAAATCATTGGACGTGCAGATTTGTTAGAACTGCGCCAAGAGGTAAAACTCACCAAAACGCGATCGCTGAATCTCGACTGTTTACTTCAGCTACCAAATAGCAGAGACAATCGTAGCTGGTTGGTACATGAAGAAGTTCACAGCAACGGCGTGGTTTTGGATGACGATTTCCTTGCCGATCCCGAAATTCTGGCTGCCATAAGGGATCAATCCACTGTTAATAAGACTTATCCTATTGTCAATACTGACAGAACAGTAGGCACTAGATTAGCGGGTGCGATCGCTTCCCAATACGGTGACAGTGACTTTGAAGGACAAATTAATCTCAACTTTACAGGTAGTGTTGGGCAAAGCTTTGGTGCTTTCAATCTCCCCGGCTTAATTTTGACCCTTGAAGGAGAGGCAAATGACTACGTAGGTAAAGGAATGCATGGTGGTGAGATCATCATCAAACCCCCATCTGATGCTACCTATAACGCATCACAAAATGTGATAGTTGGCAATACATGCCTCTATGGTGCTACTGGTGGGATGTTATTTGCCAATGGTCTAGCAGGAGAGCGCTTTGCTGTGAGAAACTCCAAAGGCATAGCAGTGATTGAAGGCGCTGGGGATCATTGCTGTGAATACATGACAGGTGGTGTGATTGTCGTCCTCGGTAAAGTCGGACGTAACGTAGCCGCTGGAATGACTGGTGGACTGGCATACTTCTTAGATGAAGACGACTCATTCCGTGAGTTAGTCAACCCGGAAATTGTCAAAATCCAGCGAGTGATCACAGAAGTCGGTGCAAAGCAACTGCAAGAGTTAATTCAAACTCATGCAGAACGCACTGGTTCACCAAAAGCGAAGAAAATTTTGCAAAACTGGCAAGAATTTTTGCCGAAATTCTGGCAATTAGTCCCGCCTTCTGAAGCTGATAGTCCAGAAGCTAATCCTGAAAAAACAACTGAGTTCACTTTAGTGACTAGTCATTAAGTAAGTGGGCGTGAAGAATTAAAGACTCGTAGTAAGTGGCTCTAGCCCTTACTACGAGCCTACTGATTCAGAAATAACGTATTATTAATTAAAAAATATAATTTTAGTTTTTAGCCAATTACTATTGACTAACTACCCATAATTAATAATTATTGCTTTTTGTTAGCAAGCAATTTTTGCTCAGTATCTTCCATTTCTAAAAGTTCTGGAATAGTCACAAAGCGATAGCCTTGCTTTCTAAAGTTGCTAATAATTTCTGGTAAAGCTTGCACAGTTCTGGAACGGTTACCACCACCATCATGCATTAGCACAATACCACCAGGTTTTGAATCTTTAATTACGTTATCGATTAACTTTGGTACAGTTGGCAACTTGTAGTCTATGGAGTCAGCTGACCACATCACCACACTATATTTTTGACCTTTAGCATAAGTAACTAATCCATTGTGCAGGTTGCCACCAGGCGGTCGGAACAGATTTGTTTTAGCACCTGTAATTTGATAAATTAGCTCTGTTGTACGATCAATTTCAAAAGCAGCAGCTTGTTGATTAAAGAAGTGATACCAGTGATGCCAAGTATGATTGCCAATGACGTGACCTTGAGCGACAATCTGCTTTCCTAATTCTGGATAATTCTTTAGGTTCTGACCGACAACAAAAAACGTCCCTTTGATATTATTTGATTTCAGAATATCTAGCACTTGCCCTGTGGTTTCAGGCCAAGGGCCATCATCAAAGGTGAGAGCAATCACTTTCTCACTCTGAATGAGTTTTGCTGCTTTAACTATTGCCCCTTGAAAACGTGATGGTAAAGCATATGATAATCCTTTTGTTTGTGCTTCTTGCTGCCAACTTGTAAGCATCGACGCCTTTAATTTCTCAATGCGCTGCTGAGTTCCTACGTTTGCAGCTACACGCTTTACATTTATACTTTGTCTACTTTGAGCTTCTGAAACATTTGGTCTTAAAAGCATCATAAAAGCAAGGCTAAAAACACCACCTAATGCAAGCAGTGCAATTAATATTCCTTCTGGCCACAGAAACGACTTATTGTTTTCCACCTCATAGCTCCTTCAAAGATCGAACCATCAACCACGGTTATGACGGTACGTTATAGCACATTTTATTTAGATATTTAGATACCAGTTGCTTTCTGGTAATCATGAAAATTGAAATTGAGAATAACGGAAATTCAGAATCGAGAAGACAGACTATACTGATTCAACTGAAATCTAGATACTCTAGATTTGGACGAGTGTTGAATATACGATACTTGGTAATATTGAACGTCAACCCACTTATAAAAGGTAAAGTCTGCACTTGCACGCTATTACCGCTAGCTCTAAGAAGGAGCACAATCAGATAATTAACCACACCCCAAAATCCTCTTAATAGGAGTTCTGAATTAGTTGCTGTTTTTCAATTCACCGCTAAGGCAGCATTATCCTTTCAAGTTTTATAGTTTTGCAAATAAGATGAGCTAAACTGTCAAGCCTACAATTTGCACTTTTCGCGAACTGAAGTTTTTATAGTCAAGCATTCTGACAGTAAAGCTGTATAATTTACAACTTAGCAAATTATTTGATTAACATACAAAACTACTTAAGAAGGGCGAGGTATCTTTCAAAAAAGAGTCTAGTAAACTATTAGTTCTATTCTTGATAAGATATATTCTACTGCCTGCTGCTATTACTTCCTTTTTAAGAAAAAGTTAAGTTTTCTAGTGACAGAATGTTATCTTGTACCTTCTAGGAAATAGATCAGACGAAAATTGATTCAATATAGTTTCTCATTGCCAGGGGGCACTTATTCGTTAATGTAGATACTTTTGACTCATTCAGCAAAAGCAATTCTATCGCCTGTTTAGTTCTCTTTTGGATGCTGATACTTTAGCCGAAATTACTAGTAGCTTTCTACCTGTTAATGTTTTTCTCGATAACTAAGGAAATTTATATCTCAATTAATAGTACAATTTAATATTTACCGTCACCGTGTAATTACGGAAGTTAATCACATACATCTGAGCAAGTTATCATAATTGCATTGCAATAGTATGGTGTCTATTTATTGAACCATTAAATTCTAGATTGAAATGTAAGATTTTTTACTAAATACACTTTACTTGCCTAAAAATATGTATTGGAGATTACACTAGAATAGTGATTTATCTACCGTAATATCACTTAAGGATATAGGACTCATATTTGATTTCTGAAAAAACTCAGTACAACTAAGAAGCCTTCTTGACTGTTGCCTATTGCCTGTCTACACAAATTCGTTCAGAAATCAAAGCGGATTCCTATATTTGATTTTTGATAAAACTCAGTACATATCCATTCACTTCTTTCCTATGCCCTCCCTACGCAAATAAGTTTAGAAAATCGGATTACTATACATATCAAAATATATTTTTTTTTACAACTCAGACTCTAAGAAGACTGCACTCTGCCTTTTTTCAGCAAAGTGAAGCAGATATTGTCAGACATTCGGTAAATTGTTTCGCCACTCAACAAACAATTTTCTGCTCCCATAAAAAAATCATTGACTGTATCACTCTACCAGTGGCTCACTAACTTTTTTAACAGCAGGAAGCAAAGCTGAAAACTGCCTCATAACTTGCCTTATAATTACACTAATTAGAATTAAGATTTTTAATTATTTATTTATAAATCCTAATTATTAGCTTATATTGCCTTAGACAGGTCATAGTTTATTTACAGTACTTTTGCTTATCTTAGCTAGCTCCAATAAGTGTATTATTTAATATCTGTATGGGTTGACTTTAAACCCAGCTTTCCTATTAATATACCTTTTGAGTCAAAATAATCAAAGTATTTGTCTTACTTCTTAAACTGGCTAGAAACTTTTATGATTCCTCACGAAAGTGATGCAGAAAAAGAGCGTGCGTCGTTAAAATTATGGCGTAGTTGGCAAGAAAATCTGATTTTAATTGCGATCGCATTGTGTTTGGCATTCCTAATCAGGACTTTTATCGCTGAACCCCGTTATATACCTTCTGATTCGATGTTGCCAACCTTACATACAGGCGATCGCTTGGTGGTAGAAAAAATCTCCTACCATTTTCACCCTCCCATAACTGGGGATATTATTGTTTTTCAGCCACCCGCAGAACTACAACGTCGAGGATATCCCAAAGACCAAGCCTTCATCAAGCGGGTTATTGGCCAGCCTGGTGAGGTAATTAGTGTTGCTTCTGGCAAAGTCTACCTCAACGGTCAACCCTTGGCAGAAGACTACATCGCGGAACCACCAAATCAGCCATACCAACCGGTGAAAGTCCCAGAAGACGAATTTTTTGTCATGGGAGATAACCGCAATGATAGTAATGACTCTCGCTATTGGGGCTTTTTACCTAGAAAAAATGTCATCGGTCGGGCAACGTTTCGCTTTTGGCCTATCGATCGCATTGGGTTCATTTAATCAATTTTAGATTTTGGATTTTTCCTTCAATCCAAAATTGTCAGAGTTAGGAGTTATTTAAAACTTCTAACTTTTAACTTTTAACTTAAAACCTCAAATAATACATTATCTGAGCGATCGCATCACCACTTAACTCCAAGCGTCGCTGAAAATCAGCCAAGTTCCGATAAGTTCCGGCTGATTGCCGATTTTGCACCACTGCTTGCGCCAGAGACAAATCTATAAATGGAATTTGTGCTAATTTTTCAACTGTTGCTGTATTCGGGTTGACTAAATGGGTCGGATTTTCCAAAGATTCGTGGTCATAGTAAACAAAATTCAGCAGAGGCTTTAATGGCTCCAGGCGCGGCGCTGGTATAGCCAAAGCCGCAGCAATATCTTCAATACAGTAAAATTTAACACCAGAACGTGAAAGTTCTACAAGCGATCGCGCTTGGTGAATTGACAAACCTGGTAGGCGTAACCAATCATCTACAGTCGCTTGATTAACATCAATGCAAATACCTAATTTTGCCGCCATCTGAATTTCTTCCCCAGATTGCAGACGATAGTAGGGATCGTTGAGGAGCTTGGCGCGGAGTTTTTGCAGCCTGGGATTCAAAGGTAGCCAGTTATTCATGATTTTCGCTCACTTCAAGAAATCTGGTCTAGCAATTGGCGGCGCTTTTGCTCAAACTCATACTCTGAAATCAGTCCATCCTGGCGCAGAGCATCTAATTCCCGCATTGCATCAGCGATCGCTCCTACCTGATTACTTACCCTTTGTGAGTTTCTTGTTGCTGACTTACCTAGATTAAAATTACGATCAAAAGCTTCTTCATCTTGGGCTAAATACCAAACTCCCTCAATGGCACTAGCTACCTTGGGGATCGGCGTCCAGGAAAGCAACACATACAAAATACCCCACAACGGCTGTCCCAAATAAAATTTATGTAATCCTGAAATTGTTAGTGTGCCAGAAAAAGCTAAGACAGCGGCAACACTTCGGCTTTTACGCTTAGTCAACATATTTCTAATAAATTTACCAATACCACAGTTCGACAATCAGACAGTCAACTACCCTGCTTTGCCCTTCAGACTTTTAGAATTAATTTAGTACTTGAAGAAATTTGAGTAAGTTTCACATGACTGTGCATTGAGCTTTGATGCTAATTTTAAGTTTTTAACAGCTTTATTACTACTATGTCACAGACCTTCCTACCGCCAAAATGGCTTGAACAGCTTTGTGATCCTTACGCTGTGCTAGGAATTTCTGTGATTGCTGACGATCGCCAGATTTTTAAACGCTATCACAGTTTAGCCAAGCTGCTACATCCTGATCGCAATGCCAAAAACTGTAATCCAGACCAAGAATTGGCTACGGCAATATTTAGCTATTTAATCAATCCAGCTTATGAACAGCTGAAACATCGACAGAAGCGCTTGATTGCGATCGCTATGCTGCGATCAGACGCAAGAGTTTCAGAGCAGAAGCCTTTGTCTTCTCAAAGTGCCATAGCTCAGGAAATGATCGAAATGTCTACACCCCAAGCAGAATTATTTTACGAAGAAGCGATCGCCTGTTATGCAGAAGCTCAATATAAATCACTAGATCAGTTTTATCAGGTGACGCAACAAATTACTATACTGAATTTGGTATACTTACGGTTGCACAAACCAGACTTATTCCTACCGCAAAAAGCTGCTCCCATCATCTCTGAGATAAAAGTCAAGCCAGTTGAATTGACATTATCTGAACAAACTGATGTCAAACCAGTTTTGACAAACTACGCTCAACGCCACTACCAGCGAGCTATTGAGTACGTCAGGCTAGCCAAATGGCCCCTAGCCGTGCAAGAACTGCGCGATGCCATCAAGTTAGAGCCAAATAACAGCGACTATTATGCTTTATTAGGTATGGTACATCTCAAACAGAAATTTATCGGGATGGCTAGGGTTTACATCTATCAAGCATTAAAACTGAACCCGCAAAATTCACTAGCCTTAAAATACGCTCCCGAACTGAAAATTCAACCGAGTGAAAACACCAATCCTAAATCAATGGCTAAAGCGATGAGTATTGCGGCTTTATTAGGTCGGTTTACACAAAAGAAAAGTTCTCAAGTCAAGTGTTGAAATTTCGGTAACAAACCGTACTAAAACCGAAGCTTTGTCACTAGATTACTCCCCTAGACTAAAATAATAAATAGAAGTAAAACTATTAAGCTACTGAGTCTGGACGCTCAGTTTAATATAAGCAATATGGGATTCTTCGATTCTGAGATAGTTCAGCAAGAAGCAAAACAGCTGTTTGAGGATTATCAAGCGCTAATCAAGCTTGGTAACAACTACGGCAAATTTGACCGCGATGGTAAAAAGCTGTTTATTGAGCAAATGGAAGCCATGATGGATCGATATCGCGTCTTTATGAAGCGCTTCGAGCTATCCGAAGATTTTATGGCACAAATGACAGTAGAACAACTGAAAACACAATTAGGTCAGTTCGGTGTAACTCCGCAACAAATGTTTGACCAAATGCACCTCACTTTAGAACGGATGAAAGCCGAACTAGAGAAACAGGCTTAGTCAATTTTAGATTTTGGATTGACAATTAATCCAAAATCCAAATTGTGCTGGAAGCACGCCAAAAGTGCGAGCCAAAAGCCAAAATTATTGTGACTTGGGCCGAGAAAACTGGGAAGGTGACTTAAAGTTTTCTACTGGTACGTTCTTAAGTGCTTTCTCCATAAAATCTTTCCAGATGGGAGCAACCATACCGCCACCCGTCGCACGGCTAGCTAATTGTCTGTTGTCGTCTCTCCCCACCCAGACAGCGGTTGTTAGCTGTGGTACTGTGCCAACATACCAAATATCTTTTTCTGAGGAGGTTGTACCCGTCTTCCCAGCACTTGGGCGAGCGATCGCAGCACCTTTACCAGTACCATTAGTAACTACAGTTCGCATCACATCAATGATTGCTGCTGATGCCCAAGGGTCTAGAACTAGCTGGGGTTTAGGGGTGTTATCTAGTAACACGTTACCACTACTATCGGTGACACGAGCAATTACAGTTGGTGGAGATTGCCAGCCATAATTAGCAAAGGTAGCATAGGCACTGGCCATTTCTAGGGGAGTGACACCAATTGCACCCAGAGGTAGGGAGGTAACAGGTTCCATCGGACTCATGATGCCCAAGGTACGGCAAGTTTCGATCACTCTATTCATGCCAACAGCCTTACCAATCTTGATCACGGGAATGTTGCGCGACTGGGCTAAAGCTGTGCGGATTGGCATAGGCCCGCTAAAACCCCCATCATAATTTCTGGGAGAGTAGCGACCACTACCATCTTGATAGCTAACTGGAGAGTCTACCACCGTTGAGTCCGGCCCATATTTACCAGTAGCGAAAGCAGCATAATAGACAAAGGGTTTAAAAGAAGATCCGGGCTGCCGTTGAGATTGAGTTGCACGATTGAATTCACTGGTCTTAGGATCTACACCGCCCACTAGTGCTTTAATAAAATGCGTGCGCGGATCAATTGCCACCAAGGCGATTTGATTCTTAGATAATCCCTGCCCAAGCAGTGATTTATGCCACTTACTGACAGTTTCCTCAGCCATCATTTGGAAGTTGGCGTCAACTGTAGTTTGCACCCGCATCCCGCCTTTGAGTAGTGTCTCACGCCCAAACTTCTTGGCCAACTCCTGCGCCACAGTATTAGTTACATAGGGTAGGGCACTACCTTGAAACGATTTGATTCTACCAAGTTTGATTTCTTGCTTGAGGGCACTGTCGTACTCTGACTGGTTGATCCAGCTTAATTCCAGCATCCGTCCCAGCACTTCTTTTTGCTTTTGTTTTGCCAGTTTCATACTCGCAAACGGGCTGAATTCTTCTGGTGCTTGGATTAAACCCGCCATCATCGCTGACTCACCCAAACTTAAATATTCTGCTGATTTATTAAAGTAACTGCGGGCCGCTGTTTGTACACCATAATTGTTATGACCCCAATAAACTTGATTGAGGTACATTTCTAAAATTTGATCTTTAGTGAGAATTTGCTCTAACCGAATTGCTAGCACCCCCTCCGCTAACTTACGGGTAAAGGCACGCTTGCGAGACAAAAATAGGTTTTTTACCAATTGCATAGTAACGGTAGAGCCACCCTCTTTGACTCCACCTGCTACAGCGTTAACGACTACGGCACGTCCAACACCAGTGGGGTTGATACCGTGGTGTTCGTAGAAGTGGCTATCTTCACTTGCCAACACCGCCCGTTTGAGATTCGGGGAAATTCTATCTAGGGGTACGACTTCTCGGTTAGCTTCCCCGTGGATACTCGTTAAAAGTTTACCCTTAACGTCATAGATGTAAGTAGTTTCTGAGGGAAAGAAGTTACGTAGCTGTCTCACATCTGGCAAATTACGGAAACTGATGGCTAAACCAACCAGTCCTCCGGCTACAATGGAACTTGCCAGCATGGTGATTGAGAGGAGAGTACCGCCAGTTACCTGACCAACTCCTTTCAAAAACTCAAAACCTGATGAAGCCCGACGCTGTGGCTGTTTATCTTCAAAAGTCCTAGACGACGACACGGCTATTTCACTTCCTCACTTGTAAATTTAACTGTAATTGATTGGGTGAAGCAAGGCGGTTAATTTTTTGCAATTATAGTAGTTTGGCAGATGAGAAAGTGGATAAATTGCAAGTGTTTATAACCAACTTAACTTCTAGTGTGCAAAACATAGCGAGTAATGAGTCTCTTAAGATGACGCAAGATTTTGCTTGGCTGCGTCGTGGTGTAGTAGAAGTTTTCCCACAATCAGTTGATGTTAACAGCGAAAGTTTAGAAAGGCTCTTACTAACTACAAACCAACCTTTAAGGGTCAAATTGGGGATTGACCCAACGGGTACTGATATTCATCTAGGTCATAGCATACCAGTACGAAAACTGCGAGGTTTTCAAGATGCAGGCCATACAGCAGTTTTAATTATTGGCGATTTTACAGCGCGGATTGGCGATCCTACTGGTAAGTCTGAAGTGCGTCGTCAGCTTACAGAAGCAGACGTAATGCAAAATGCTCAGACTTATCTTGATCAAGTACGTCCTATCTTGGATTTTGACACACCAGGAAGGTTAGAGGTGCGTTATAACTCCGAATGGCTATCTGGACTAAAGTTAGAGAAAATTTTAGAGTTACTCTCCACGATGACGGTGGGACAGATGTTGGCGAAGGAAGGATTTGCCGATCGCTATAAAAAAGAGAATCCAATTTTCATCCATGAGTTCCTGTACCCGTTAATGCAAGGTTTTGATTCGGTTGCAGTTGAGGCAGATGTGGAATTAGGTGGGACTGATCAGAAATTTAACATTGCTGTAGGCAGAGATTTGCAGCGCCATTTTGGTCAAAAGCCCCAATTTGGGATGCTGTTGCCAATTTTGATTGGCACGGATGGGGTGCAAAAAATGTCTAAGTCTTTAGGTAATTATATCGGATTGTCAGAACACCCAGGGCAAAAGTATCAAAAGTTGCAAGGAGTTCCCGATCATCTGCTGGAGCAGTATTTTGAACTATTGACGGATTTACCTTTGGATCAACTGCCAGAAAATCCCCGCGATCGCCAAACACTTCTAGCATGGGAAGTTGTGAAACAGTATCACGGCGAAACCGCAGCCCAAGAGGCCAAAGAAGCAGCCCAAAGCGGCGGTAAGGAAGGTGCTGTCCCAGAATTTTCTCTAGCTGGCGTACAGCAATTTCCTACTAAGTTAGCGTATATTCTCAATGTCAGTGGCTTGTGCAAAAGTACAGGTGAAGGAAAGCGGAAAATTCAAGAGGGTGGAGTGCGTTTAGATGGCGATCGCATTACTGATGCTGATACCACTTTCGATTCTCCTAGTGAATTACAAGGTAAGGTTTTACAAGTTGGGAAAAATAAGTTTGTGCGTTTAGTGCCTTAAATGGGAATGGGGAGTAGGGAATGGGGAATGGTGAACAGGCAGAACAACGAATTATTGTGGCTTTGGATGTGCCGGATGAACAAAGTGCGATCGCTCTTATAGATCAGCTACCTCAAGTGGTTTGGTGGAAAGTCGGTTTAGAGTTATTTACCAGCACTGGCCCGAAAATCCTAGAAGAATTAAAGTCCCGGCAAAAGCGCATTTTCTTGGATTTAAAGTTTAATGATATCCCCAATACCGTTGCTGGTGCTTGCCGGAGTGCAGCTAGATACGGAGTGGATTTACTGACAATTCATGCTACTGCTGGTAGGGATGCCCTGAAAGCTGCAACTGAGGCTGCACAGGAAGGGGCTGCAAAAGCAGGTGTAGAACCACCAAAGTTAATTGCCATTACTTTGCTAACAAGCATTTCTGCGAGGCAATTAGCATTTGATTTAAAAATACCTCTGGAATTGCCAGAATATGCTCTAGAAATGGCACTGCTGGCTCAAGAATCTGGTTTGGATGGGGCAGTTTGTTCGCCTCAAGAGGTGGCGCAGTTGCGACAAAGTTGTGGAGATGACTTTTTGCTAGTTTGTCCGGGAGTACGACCGACTTGGGCAGATAATGCAGATCAAAAGCGATCGCTCACCCCAGCGCAAGCTATAATTGCCGGCGCAGATTACCTAGTAATTGGGCGTCCCATCACCACTGCTACTGAGCCTGAGTTAGCCTGGAAAAGGATTTCTGAGGAGTTAACCACGGTGGCATGAAGCTAAGAGTCAGTGAGAAACTGGGAGACAGAGTGCAGGGTGTAGAGGAGAACAATCTTGCCTCTTCGCTCAGGAAGAAAAATTATAGTTGGCTTTTAGTTTATGGCTTCTGGGTTTTAGTATCAAATAGCCTTGCTTACCCAGCGTTCTCGACAAACCTCACCCCTAAACCTTTGGTGCTAGCACAAAGAGAAAATGTCAATACTGGCGCAAAGTCTTTGTGTTCTGAGCAAAATTTAGAAACATTAACTACACAACTACTGGAAGATTTGCCTAGTTATACAAATCGCGCTAGTCAACGCGCCCGCCGCCTCAGTAGAAGCAGTGATGTTTATAGTTATATGCTAGTGGCAGGAAGACCTGAGTTTACTCCTCTGCCCCTTAACCTTGAAGAATATAGTGCAGATGCGCCTAAAAGCTCTGCATCAGGAATTGAGCAAGTTTTCTTTACTAGCTTAGAACGGCAGTACATCGGAAAGAAACTTGTAGAGTTGCAGCAATTCCACTGGCTATTGTTGACTAAAACTGCAAGTGGTTGGCAACTAGTGATGATGTTTTCTCAAATTGGTTCCGATTCAGCACAGCAGCCACTATCTCCGCCACGCGATAGTAGTAAGGGTACTGTTGCCCAAGGAGTTAAAGCTTGGTTACGCGATTGTCAAGCTGGAAGTGTACGACGGTTGCGTGCTGTAAATCGAGGAGACAAAATTGAACCCTTAAGATCAAAGTAGAACAGCTATAACTCGAACAAAAATGCCTCGCCTCTAAGATATTTGCTACAGAAGCTTTCACTAATGTAGGGTACAGTTTCTAATAAGAAATTGTGTTCATTTGGCTGCGACGCTAAAAAAGCAAAATTGTTTATTATTGCTCCGAGAAAGAACGCCTCCAAGATACTCTGATAATCATCGCGCAGTTGACACACGCTTTGATATCCGCTGACGAACGATCTACGGTTTTCGGGAAACAGATGCAGCAGTGTATGAGCAATGTCATAAAGGTAGTAGCCAAAGCCACAACAGGAAAAGTCGATAGCCCGCGCCTTACCTACATAAAAGATGTAATTATTTTCATTCAGGTCTGCGTGAATCAAACCCCAATTGGCACGTGTTTTTTCTAGTGCTGTCATCACATTACTAATTTGCTGAACGACACTCTCAAGCACAGCGAAATCAGTCAGAGATATCGTACCAGCATCTATTAACGATCGCAGCTTCATTAGTGAGGCGTGTAGTTGCTCCCAGTCATATTTTGGTCGTGTGAAGCTTGAAGGCAATTCCCAAAGGCTGGCGTGCTGGTGTAACTGAGCCATAAGTTCCCCGATTCCCCTAGCCTGCATCGCTGTAGGTTCAGTGTCGAGAGGGGAACCATCGACCCACTTTAGTAGTGTACAGTTGAGCGTTCGGCTAGTCTCATCAATTGGGACAGAAGTAATAAAACTGCCACTGAGGTTCTGTACTGGGTATGGGACGACCAAATCTGTATCTCTATGCAACGCAGTCAGCCACATGAGTTCTGACTCAATGACGGCATTTTGTTGCCAAATGCGATCGCGGAACTTAGCGATCGGATAATGGATACGGAGAAGAAATAACCCTTGCTCATCATTTTCTTTAGATGTCGCCAAATTTTGATTATTCCGAGTGTCAACGCGAAACGTCACATTTTCGCTATGACCCAAGAATACTACTTGAACTGCACTGAGATTGTACTGAGCCAGCGTAGTTGAAGCGAGACTCTTCCAATCGATTTTGCTCTCCATCAATTTCCGATTCAAATACCTATTTCAAACAAAATAAATGTACATCACCCAACTAGCTTGAATCAGTGGAATTTCGCCTATGTCTTTGGGAAGATTTTGACGAAAAATAGCTGATAAACAGCTAAAAAAAGCAGACATTATTTAAAATCTCAGACTGGCTTGAATTTAATCGTTGTAACTCCTGTTTTTTGGCGATAACATGAGGATAAGTTTATTTCAAGCTTTTCAAACCGCGTTTAGCGTCAGTTTTTTTATGGATATTCAATTAATCAACATCGGCTTTGGTAACATCGTGTCTGCCAACCGAGTAGTTGCCATTGTCAGTCCAGAGTCTGCCCCGATTAAGCGGATTATTACCGATGCACGGGACAGAGGTCAACTGATTGATGCAACTTACGGTCGTCGGACTAGGGCTGTAATTATCACCGATTCCAGCCACGTCATTCTGTCAGCGATTCAGCCGGAAACGGTAGCAAATCGCTTTGTGATTTCCCGTGAACATCAAACTGTAGATAATTGACTAGTACTCAAACAACCCAAAATTACTGGGTGAGGGTGGGGAGTAGAGACAAGTCTTTTCTTTCGTTTTGTCAAATTTATGGCTGCCTAACAAAGTTGCTTTGGTGAACTATTAACAGTAGACTAACAATCCTAAATCCCACTTCTATTTGCACCATATCGGCAGTAACATGTGAATTAGACAAGCTTTCTGTCACTCTTGCTACAAATTCTTTAGTCACCGTGGACTAGACCAAGAACACAACACTAATGAATAATATCTATTGATTGATTCACAGGTTGAAGGGATGATGCCAGTTTTACCCATCCAGAATAGTGCTACTACCGAAAAATGCTTACATTTAGGCAGGTTAATTGTTTTGACTGGCCCCAGTGGGGTCGGCAAAGGCACTTTAATGCGATCGCTCCTAGAGCGTCATCCAGAACTCTATTATTCCGTATCCGTGACGACACGTTCTCCCCGTCCAGGGGAAATTGATGGTAAAAATTATTACTTCATCAGCCGCAGCAAGTTTGAACAATTAGTTGCTGAAGGTGAATTTTTAGAATGGGCAGAGTTTGCTGGTAACTATTACGGCACACCCCGTGAAGCTGTACTTAACCAAATTCATTCCGGTAAGTTGGTGGTGTTGGAAATAGAACTAGAAGGGGCAAGACAAATTCGTGCTTCCTTCCCCAGTGCCCTCAGCATTTTTATTTTACCGCCTTCATTTGATGAATTAGAGAAACGAATCCGCTCTCGTGCCCAAGACTCCGAAGAAGCGATCGCCCGTCGTCTACTCCGCGCCCAAGAAGAAATTCAAGCCGCAGATGAATTTGACATTCAAATCGTTAATGACGATTTTGAAACTGCTTTAAATGACATTGAAACGGTTTTGTTTAAATAAGTTAGGAGTTAGGAGTTAGAAGTTATAAATTTAAACTCCTAACTCCTAACTCCTAACTGCTAGTAATTAACCAAATAGACCTTGAATTAGTGCCAAATTACTAGTTAAAAAGTAAGCAACTACTGCACCACCAATACCACCAATCAAGAAAGAACTGCCGAAGTTGTTCCAGCTTTCTTTAGAGTTAAAAGCATCTGCTGGAGGGTTGGGTACGGTAACGCTAGGAAGTGCTTTGGGCGGATTGCTATTGGAATACAGAGATAGACAAGCTGTAAGTACAACAACCAAGCCTATGGCTCCCAATAATCCAGCTAAGTTAGCATTACCTGTGTCTCGCAGTGGGCCTAATTTGGCAAAGGGGCCAAATAGTAAGTAACCATGAGCCATGCCAACTTCTAAACCGCGTCTAGCAGGAGCTAGACCTGGGCGATAAGCAGGCAAATTATTAATGAATCCCTTGATCAAGGGAGAAGAATTAACCGGGGTTTCTAGATTGCCTAGTTGAGGATCGCCGAATGCGGGAAAAACAACTTCCCGATTTCTTGGATCGCTGGGAAGATTCTTTGATGCATCTACTGCTTGTGCCATATTTTATGTTCAGCCTCTAAATTAAAATGGTGGCATTTTTATATTAATAATAATTGTGGCTAAAGATGTCTTTTTGCTAGGAAGTTTAGAAAAATTAATTTAGCTAATTTTAAACCTGTGAAACTCGCGATCTGTAAACAGAATCACGAGTTTCAAAAAACTATTTTTGCTGACTATTTTGGTGATAATTCTGCTTAACTAAGCTGAATACATCCACTACACAATATTAGGCAAAACACAAGAAATTCAACTGTGCTAAATCCAATTTTCCACTTATGGTAGTGGGTGGAAAAGTAGGTCGGGGAAAAAGCGGTTGAATTCAATCAAGATACCTGCTGTGATAAACAGCCATATAGTAGCTGCAACGGGCGCTGTAGAAATGAATTTAATCAAATAAGATGATTGGTCGCCTTTGTCTGCCATGAATTTAGTCTCCAAAACGAATGAATTAGTTAAGCTGATTTAGCGTGGAGAAACTGGAATTTCTGAATCCTTGGCTGCTAACTTACCAGAGAGAAATTCTTGGACTGCTGCTGCTGGCCAAGCAAAGCCTGAGAGGATAATGGGTAGTGCCAAACCAATATCGATTTGGATTTCCTTTAGTTCAGTGTCAGATTCCTTTTTGATTGCTTGCAGATAGGCACGACCTACCCAACCAATCCAACCAGCAATATATAGAAACAGAATGCTAGGGATCAAAAAGTCACCAGCCCGATCTAGACGACCATCAACAATCAAGTGGGGGTAGCCCTCAGGGCCGCATAGCGCCTGAGAATAACGCTCAAACCGCTTTTTCCCTGATTGGGGATCAGCGGTGGTATTACGGGCATTAGCTGCTAGCTCTTGGAAAGCGGGATTGTCCTTGCACGGTGTCAAATTAGCTCCTAAAGCTTGTGCTGGGGGAGCAAAATTGAACCAAAGACTAATCGCTAACATCAAAGCAAACAATCGTCGCATAGAGTTGTTTCCTTTTATTACAAAACAAGAAGTTTTTTGTACAAAACGAAGCGGCTTGTACAGTCTGTTTATTTGCATAACTAGGAAGTCATCATACTCTTGGGTGGGAACCGAGTAAAGTTTAAGTAAATAAAAGTTAAAGCTTCTCAACCAAAATTAGTCCTGAGTGCTGAGTTCCGAGTGCCGAGTAGTAAGAATTGTTGTTGTAGGGTAGTAAAGAAGCAAGATTTTCTCTCTACTATTCAGGACTCAGCACTCAGCACTACCAATGACAACCGTTTTAGCAATAGAAACCAGCTGTGATGAAACTGCCGTTGCAATTGTTAACAATCGTAAAGTTTGCAGCAGTATCGTAGCCTCGCAAATTCCTGTCCATCAGCAGTATGGTGGGGTAGTGCCGGAAGTAGCATCTCGCCAGCACTTGGAAACGATAAATGTTGCGATCGCACAAGCCTTAGAGCAAGCCCAACTAGATTGGGGAAAAATTGACGCAATTGCTGCCACTTGTGCCCCTGGACTTGTAGGAGCGCTGTTGGTTGGGTTAACTGCTGCTAAAACCCTGGCGATGGTACACAACAAGCCATTTTTGGGAGTTCATCACCTCGAAGGTCACATTTATGCAACTTATTTAAGCGAATCAACTTTAAATCCCCCTTTCCTTAGTTTATTAGTTTCGGGCGGACATACAAGCTTGATTTATGTCAAAGATTGTGGTAATTACGAAACACTGGGACAAACCCGTGATGATGCAGCGGGTGAGGCCTTTGATAAAGTGGCGCGATTGTTAAAGCTGGGTTATCCCGGTGGCCCAGTGATTGACAAGTTGGCACAACAGGGAAATTCTCAAGCCTTTGCCTTACCGGAAGGAAAAGTTTCTCTACCTGGTGGAGGGGTTCATCGTTATGATGCGAGTTTCAGTGGGTTAAAAACGGCTGTATTGCGTTTAGTGCAGCAGTTAGAGAAAGATGGTGGACAAGTGCCAGTAGCAGATGTAGCAGCTAGCTTTCAGGATACCGTAGCGCGATCGCTAACCAAAAGAGCGATCGCCTGTGCCATAGACTATGGCCTAGACACAATTGCCATTGGTGGCGGTGTAGCAGCTAATAGCGGGTTGAGAAAAAACCTCCAAGCCGCCGCCGTTAAACATAACCTACGCGTCTTATTCCCACCTCTAAAATTCTGTACCGATAACGCCGCCATGATCGGCTGTGCCGCCGCTGACCATCTATCCCGTGGTCATACATCCCCCCTCACACTAGGCGTTGAGTCTAGGTTAGCGCTTACTCAGGTGATGAAGTTGTATCAACCTATTGAGTAGTTATTTGTCATTTGTCATTTGTCATTTGTAACCACCAATGCCCAATGACCCTCAATAGTACTGAGTAATGAGTGCTGTACATGGATAGCGGGGCGTTTTGCCCAATGCCCAATGCCTAATGCCCAATGCCTAATGCCCAATGCCCAATGCCCAATGCCTAATGCCCAATGACTATCGACCGAATATGATCAGCGACAGCATCCGGCTGTTCCAACATAGCCAGATGTCCGCAATTAGGAATTTCCAAAACATTGTCAGCACAATATTGGAACAGTCTGTGAAAGCTAGCTAAATGGCGCACATACTTGGGTTCCATAACTTTGTCTTCTGCGCCAGCCAAAAAATAAACTGGCTGCTTGAGTTGGGATACTAGCTCCGGTAAACGATTGATTTCTTCTTCCGTTGTGGAGTCTAACAGAGTTCCCAGAGCCGCTTCTGGGTCAGCCACGACGAAATCTATTACCCGCTGACGTGCCCAATGGCGGTCTAAAGGACGAGCTACACTCGCTCTAGTAAACAGCAAATCAATCAAAGGCACTTGGGACAGCCAGCGCGGGCGGACTTGCAAAAATTTCTGACCCGCCGAGCGAAACTGCTCAAAGGCTTCTTTGAGGTAAATACCACCGCCAGCGTTGATACAGATAACTCCCTTAATACACTCAGGCATTTGATCTGCTCCCCAAAGAGCGATCGTCCCACCCAACGAGTGACCAATTAGCCAAGCACTGGTAATATTCAGCTGTTTCAGAAGAGCTGCTAAATCCTGAGCATAGGCAGCAGGAGTGTAAATAGAATCGAAAGGTGAGCCAACCGCACTACTGGAGATGGGCGTCAGGCTCAGAGACGTTTGTGCTCGACTAAAATCAGTTTTTACCTGGGATTGCGATTCACCAAAACCCCGCAAATCATAGGAAAGGCATTGCAAATCATCTGATAGGCGGGAAATCACAGGTTGCCAATATCCACGGCTATTAAGCCAACCGTGGATAAATACTAAAGCATGGGGGCAGGAAG
This sequence comes from Nostoc sp. CALU 546, assembly GCF_048836525.1. Classification (NCBI taxonomy): domain Bacteria; kingdom Bacillati; phylum Cyanobacteriota; class Cyanophyceae; order Nostocales; family Nostocaceae; genus Nostoc; species Nostoc sp. CALU 546. Next base: position 42,485 of record NZ_JAWJTF010000008.1, on the reverse strand, counting down.
TGGGAGCCGTTAGCTCGTATGCGTGTGGAACGCCCAAGATTTCGATAGTTGCCATACTTATATCGTACCCTTAAGGGCGGGTGCGACTAAATACGGAATAGGAAGAGAGTTAGAAGTTAGAAGTTAGGAATGAGGAGTTATTAATCTTTAACTCATAACTCATAACTCATAACTTTTTCATTTACCTAGCAACCTCTGTCGCACTCCTTCAGCAATTTTGTGACCCAGATATTCAGGAATGAGGCTTTCATTTGGCCCCAACAAGTAGAGAATTAGCCGTGTACGTCCGCGCCAAACTAGTAAATTGGCATTGACTACCAGAAGGTCTTCCTGCCAGATGGCGTACATCACTTTGTAGAATAATCCTGGTTGATTATCGGCTTCAATCACTAGTGCGGGGAGATGAAAGACCGGATCGACATAGAACTCAGTTTGTACCTGTTCTAAGCCAGTGTCAAGATTGAATTCTACTGCCAGCATCTCTTCTACCTCAAACCGACCTCCCAAAGCCTCGCGAATGGCGCGACAGACATTTTCTGCGGTTTTCTCGGTCAAGGCTTTACTACCACGAGACACCAACAGTTTGATAAAAACCAACATTGGCGGACGGATTTGACCGTATAAACTCAAACCGTGGATAGTCAACCCATAAGCTGCTAGTACACCAAAAATATCGCTGAGGAGAAAAGACTGGTTGCGGTAAGCAAAATGCAGGGCACTTTTGCTACCTTCCGGTTTCAGTTCAATCACAGCGCGTCTAGTTTTATAGAGACGGTAGGCTAGCCGCAAATTTTGCAGTTGAATTTCACTGCTGACGAATTGCTCATAAAACTGGGGAAACGCTCGGTTAAAGCGCTTTAGGAGTTCCAGTGTCGAAGATTTTAAACCAGAAGCCATTGTTAAGGGTAAGACTCGCTTGCTTTCGTCACCTGGGGACTGGGTGTTGGGGATTGAGGGCTGGGATGGGGGACTGGGAATTAGGGACTGGGAATTAGGGACTGGGGGGACAAGAAATAGAGTGTTCTTAAATACCCAATGCCTAATGCCCAATCCCTTGTATACAATTCACTCCTAAGCTAACGTGCATTTGGTTGAGTCGATGGGGGATATTATTCCCCGCACCTCTCAGTTAAATCTGGGCGTGCGACTTTCACCGCACCCAGCTTCCGATGTTCTCAGCTTACGCTTTTGCTCATGTGTTTGTAATCGTGACAACTCTCATGAATTGCTTCCAGATTATTTTTCTTCCAGTTGTCATGATTTCCGTCGATGTGGTGTAGGTGAACCCGTTCCTCATCGATGAATTTTAAACCGCAGGAAGCACATCTATGGTTTTGCTTCTTAAGGGTTTTAGAGGTTTCGCCGTCATAGAGTTTACTGTTACGTTCGCTCCAGTAGGCTTTATCTCCGTCGTAAGGTGATTTGATTCCCTTGACCATGACGTGTTTACTTTCGGAGTAGGAAACTGCTGGGAATGCCTTTTTTACTAACTCTTTGCTAGTGTGGCGTGTTTGCTTGGTTTCCTTGTTGAATACCGTATATGCCCTGTGACTTATGAACCAAAGTGAAAACTTTGACCCGTCCATCTTGCAGAACTTATGGTAATTTCTCCACCCTCTAACTATTGGAGCCAGCCTTGTGGCTTTTTCCTTAGCACCATAATTCGAGTTGTTGACGATGTGTTTTACTTTCTTGCGGAATGCTTTGAAGTTATCCACTGAGGGAGTGCTTCTGAACTTTCCGTTTTTCTGTACTTTGCAGTGCCAGCCGAGGAAATCAAACCCATCTGTCGCGGCGGTAACTTTGGTTTTCTTTTGGCTTACATTCATTCCGCGTTTGCGGAGAAACTCGCTGATTCTTTCAAGTATCTCTGTCGCATTATCTTCCGGGCGTAGTATTATGACCATATCATCCGCGTATCGGACTGATGGTTCGACAATTCTCTTGTCTGAGGTGTTGTCTGTGATACTTCTACCGCGTTCGATGTGGTATCTGTGTATACTCTCGATCCCGTTGAGTGCAATATTCGCTAATAGTGGGCTGACCACTCCCCCTTGAGGTGTTCCCTGTTCGGGGAATTCTGGGTTGACTCCTGCCTTGAGGCATCGGAAAATACCGAGTTTTAAGCCTTTGGGGGCAGTGAGTTCATCCATTATTGCTGAGTGATTAATCCTGTCGAAACACTTTTCAATGTCGAGTTCAATAACTCGTTTTTCTATTCCATTGGCTTTGGAGCTAAGGTTATTAAAGATGTACATTTGTGCATCGTGGGCAGAGCGCCCAGTTCTAAACCCGTAACTCCTGGCGTGGAAAGTGGCTTCGTGTGCTGGTTCAAGTGCATATTTTGCTAGGCATTGCCAAGCTCTGTCCGCGATGGTTGGTATCTTAAGCATTCTGGTAGTCCCGTCCTTCTTAGGGATAGGGATTTCTCGTAGTCCATGATGTTTCCAATTTCCACTGTTCATTTTCAGTAGTTCTTCAAGGTTGAAGCGTTCTTCAAATGAGAGGGATTTCTTACCATCAATACCCGCCGTCTTTTTGCCAGCATTTAGCTGAGATACAAGTCTAATTGCAAGAAATCGAGCCGAGGTGGATTTAAGAATAAGCTTTTGGAGTGACCTAGCTTTCCGCTTGTCTCCAACTTGAACAGCTTTAAATACGCGCTTTTGAAGGCGGAAAAGATTTCGGCGGAATTTCTTCCACGGTAAGGCTCTCCAAGATTCACTAGTATGTCTACTGTGTCTAATCATTTTCTCTTCTAGAGTTTGTATTTTCTGAACACCTCAGACTAATTACGGTCTGTCCTACCCGAATTGTGGGGGTTCCTCCTCTCGTCTGGGCTACTTGGGGTTCGATTGCCCCTAGACCCACAACTCGTTTTTATTCGTTCCCTCGGAGAGATTGATTGTTCCGTTAGGTGTAGCCAATCCAGCCACTGGATTCCCTAGACTCTTGCCGTTTATGAGCTTATTACGGCGGGAATGAACTCCAGTAAAGTAAGGGTTTTCTTGTTGCGCCCTTCCTCGTAAATAGGTTGTTTTTCTAGGCTCTGTTTCACCGTAGGAACTCCCTGTTAGCACCAGTGTCAACCCGCAACGGTCGTCTGATTGCGCCCTGTTCCCAGCTTCACTCTACAAGAACCGAGCTTGTTCGGTGTGGGCAGATAAGGAGTCAATTCTGAGTCTGAATGGCAAGACTTTCACTTGCATCTGTCCGAGAGTTCAGCCTTTGATGACAGTAATCTGCTGTCCGGCTGGATTAGTTATTTACGGACTGATACCGTGATTCTCTAATCAACGAATCGCACAAGCTCTATACGAGTAATTCCCAGGATTAGGTTTTTCCATTTTGAATTTTGAATTACTTATTATCCTTCCCTTTTGATGAATTTCTCCTAGCCTTTACAACAAAATGCTAAAGTTGAAAATGATTGGTGTGAAACACGCTTTAACTGGCTGTTACCATTACAAATCCCGAAAACAACCGAAAAATTTTGAGTGTAAAGGGTAGTAAATGGGGGTAGCTATGTTAAATATGAATCAACACTCCTAAGAGTGGAAACCAATTCAGTTATACTACCCGAACCACGTTGGCATGGGTTTTTGGAAAACTTGGTTTAGTACTCCTGAATCTATAGCGACAACTAGGACAAACCCCTTTGAAGAGCATACAGCGGCAGCTGCGGGCAACTCCAGTAGCATTAGCGAAGCTTCTTCAAAGGAGGCTCGAATCGTCTTTAGCACGGAACGAGACATTGACCTATATGAGCTAGAAGAACTCTGTGATGCAGTTGGTTGGTCGCGTCGTCCTCTAAGAAAAGTGAAAAAAGCTATTGAGCATAGTTTTCTCGTCGCCTCAATGTGGCAGGTGAGAGGAAACCAAAAGCGGCTCATTGGTTTTGCACGGGCTACCTCAGATCACGCGTTTAATGCCACAATTTGGGATGTGGTGGTTCACCCAGACTTTCAAAGTCAAGGACTGGGTAAGGCGCTGATGAAATACGTTCTCAAAAAACTTAGGAGTGAAGAAATTAGTAATGTCACTCTCTTTGCTGACCCACATGTTGTAGATTTCTACCGAACTATGGGGTTTATGGCTGATCCAGAAGGCATCAAAGGCATGTTCTGGTATCCTCATTAGCGCTCAATCCAAATAAAACCCGATTCGCACAAGAAAATCAGGGATACTAGTACAAATCTATTACTTTAATTTGGTTTGACAAGGTTTAGCCGACGAACAAACAAGTATATCTCTTGTAAAACTAAGTCGGCAGAAAAACCTTTATCAGTGTAAGGATGTAATCTAGCTCGTCTTTGTAGAAGATAAAAGATATTAGGCATAAGCCGTTTTATCTGATATAATTAAGTTAATGCCTTGTAAAAAGTGCGATCGCTTTGATGGGGAGTTAACAGCAAACCAAAAAAGTGGATATTTCTAACCGGGATGTAGCGCAGCTTGGTAGCGCGCCTGCTTTGGGAGCAGGATGCCGCAGGTTCAAATCCTGTCATCCCGATTTAATTAAGATAGTTAAAAGTTAAAGCAGATTAACTGATTTTTTTGCAGACACATGCAGTTTAATTGCGTGTTTTTACCGAGAATATCAATTAGATTGTTCTGCTGTTGAAGCCTAAGATACAAGTATTAGTCCTTAAGCAGTAAATTATTTCTGAAACTAAGCTTTGTATATATTTGAGAAGATATTAAAGCAATCCCAGATGGAACGATTGATTAAGCAATCGCGTCACCCAATATTATAAAAAGCCGATAGAATGGCATTTATCATCTCCAAGTCCGGAGAGATGGAGAGACTTTTCACTGTTTGAGAAGACATATAATAGGCATCTACGGCGTTTCGCGGTGAATAGCGGAGCTAATCCGAGAAAAACACAACGTTAACACAGCCAATTTCTGAAAACGATACTATAGCAACCCTAAATAGTTGGGGAACATTGGATTTTGACCGTTGATGTTTAACACCCAACCTCAACACGCACAATGAATTTTTCACAACTGAAATAGATTGCTATATAACTAAAGCTAGTTGGTGCTGTGGAAATCCAACCATTTGTTTAATTTAATTGGACTATTGATGCGAGGAGCAGTCATGAAATCATTTATTCGCTTGGGCGCAACATTGGGTATAGCTGGCAGTGTATTTTTAACTGGGCTTTCAGGAATCGGCAATCTACCAGGAATAGGAAATCTAGAGGCGATCGCATTGCCACAAGATCAGGTAGTTAAAAAGCTCCAAGAAGTACCTGTATTCACGCTTACCAATCCGAAAGGCGAATTCGTAGTTCTTTCCAGAAACAACGCATCCAAGCCGGTTTCACAGGTAGGATTTTTTATTAGCAAGCAAGATGCTCAAAAATTTCTTGACAATCGCCTGAAAAAAGAAAATCCCCAGTTAGCAAGCACCCTACAGGTTAGACCTTTGTCTCTGGCAGACTACTATAAAATAGTCCAAGAAAGCAAAAAGAAACCAGACTCAGTAATTTATACTTTAGTCCCGACGCAACAACAGGTAGCTTCGGCGACAAGTATGCTAAATCAAAATGGTAAAAAAGGGGAGCAATTCAATGGTATTCCCTTATTTGTACCCAAATTTAAGAAAGATAATAGCTATCTGACCATTCCCGTTGCCAAAGGCAACGAGCGGTACATCCCCTTCTTTTTTGAGAAAGAGCAAGCAGTGGCTCTGTTAGACGAATTCAAGAAAGCCGTGCCAAAGGAAGCAGAAAACACTGAAATTCAGGTAGTGGATTTGTACGGTGTTATGGAGGCTCTCAATAGCAGCAGCGATCCTAGCATCAATAAAATTGTTCTCTATCCATCACGGGAGTCGATCAATTTTATTCGCTCCCTTTCGCCGAATCAATCACCAGCCGCCAAGCCTGCTGCCCCCGCTCCGAAAAAATAACGGATATGCGTTCCAAGGTTGAGGTATGGGGGAGAAACATCTGATAGTTTCTGGTTTACAACTTTGGCAGTGGCGAAATGCAGCTCTTGAAGCAGCGATCGCCACTGATGTCCCACCAGGAGAGGTAGATTGGCTGCTCTTAGAAATTGCTGGCTTAGACCGCTTGGCACTGCGTTTGGAGTCTTTTAAAAACTGGCCGCAAGTTCAGCTGCAATTGCCTTTAGAAGAGTTAGACCAGTTGTGGCAAAGGCGATTAAATGACCGCTTGCCAGTGCAGTATATTGCGGGAGTTACACCTTGGCGTAACTTTGAAATCATGGTGTCAAGTGCAGTTTTGATTCCCCGACCAGAGACAGAGTGCTTAATTGATTTAGCGGAAGCATCTGCTAGCAGTGCTTCAGGACACTGGGCAGATTTGGGTACTGGGAGTGGAGCGATCGCACTGGGATTAGCAGATGTCTTGCCAAAAGCCACAATTCATGCAGTTGATTACAGTTTAGAAGCTCTGGCGATCGCACGAACCAACGCCAATAATTTTAGTTTTGCTGACCGGATTAAATTTTATCAAGGTTCTTGGTGGGAGCCACTGACATTCTTAAAAGGTCAGTTCAGTGGTATGGTGTCGAATCCCCCTTACATACCCACCAGCATTTTACCTAGTTTGCAACCAGAAGTAGTGAACCATGAACCGCATCTAGCTTTGGATGGTGGCGGTGATGGCTTAGATTGCATTCGCCATTTGATAGAAGTCTCCCCTAGTTATTTGCAACCGGGTGGCGTGTGGTTGATTGAGATGATGGCAGGACAGGCGGATGCAGTGCGAGAACTTTTGCAAAATCAAGGTAGCTATTGTAAGATTCAAATTCATGCTGATTTAGCTGGAATTGAACGCTTTGCCCTTGCTTATAAAAGTTAGGAAAAGGGCATGGGGCATGGGGCATAGCGCATAGAAAATAGGAAACCTGCCTCATGCCCAAACCCATAACAATGACACAAGTTTCTCTAACAAATTTAATAGCTGGCGCACGTGCTGGTTTTTTGGTGAGCTTTCCTACGGATACTGTTCCGGCACTTGCAACCGTACCAGAAAAAGCAGGATTAATTTTTGCGGCGAAGCAACGCAGTCAAGATAAACCTTTGATTTTGATGGCGGCTAGTGCTGAAGATTTGTGGCCGTATGTCAAAGGTAGTGAAGACGAATATAAAATTTGGCAAGAATTAGTAGATAAATATTGGCCGGGAGGGCTGACATTAGTTTTACCAGCGAGTGAACGTCTACCCAAAGTTATGAATCCCATTGACCCGACAACAATTGGTATTCGAGTCCCAAACAGTGCGATCGCTCAAACTATTTTGGCGCAAACAGGCCCTCTCGCCACCACTAGCGCCAATTTTTCTGGTCAGCCACCTTTGCAAACGATGGCAGAAATTGAGAATCAGTTTCCCAAAGTTCTGACTCTAGCAACAACAGAATATGAGGGTGAAATGACGGGAATAGGTGTACCTTCCACAGTTGCTAAATGGACAGGGATAAATTGGCAGATTTTGCGGCAGGGTGCGATCAAGTTATAGATTTCGAGTGATAACCAGATATAGATAGCTATAATGTTGTTTCGCTGATTTGCACAACAGATAAATCTGGAACTTTCGTTTGCGCTGTTGTGATCAATTAACAAGTTAATAATTGCCAGATTATGAATTGGAGCAACTGGATATATCTAGGAGCAGGAATTGCACTAGGTATGGTTTTCCGTCAGTTATTTGTGCGTTCATCTAATGTTTCATCTAGCTCATCCCCAGTAGCGCCATTAGCTCAACAGGATATGCCACCAATATCGCAACAGCTACAGCAAACGCAGCTGGCATACCTGATGGCAAGGGAAATGAGCCAGTTTAAAGCTGGTTTTTTAGCGCGGACTACTCATGAATTGCGATCGCCCCTCAATGGTCTGATTGGCTTGCAACAGTTAATTTTGTCCGATTTGTGTGAAGATCCAGCTGAGGAACGAGAATTTATTGCCCAAGCTCACGAGCGAACGCTGAAACTGCTGAAGCTGATGGATGAAATTCTCAACGTTGCGAGAACTGAACATGGTACTAATAAATTAGATATTCAGCCTAGACCTTTAGCCCAAATTTTGGAGGAGGTTCATAAATTAACCTATATGCTGGCGGCAAATCGCAATTTTCCCTTGCAATTGTTACCCGCCGACCCAGAAATTTATGTTTTGGCAGATAACCTCTGGCTCCGCCAAATATTGATCAGTTTAATAGACACTGCCATTACTCAGATGGAGGAAGGCAGCATCTGTATTTCCAGTAGCACCTTAACTACAAATAATGTTGTAAACATTTGGCTGGATGTACCAACCAATGCCATAGCCTGGAGCGAGCCGATTGATTTACTCAAATCTGAAGATCATCTGAGTCAGATTAACCAAGCAAACGCTGCTCTTTCCCCAGGAATGAGGCTATTAATCAATCAAACTCTGGTGGAAGTTATGGGAGGAAAGTTAGAAATTCTGCCCTTGACCATTGCAAAGGAAGCACCTCAACAGCTTACCAGACTACAAATCTCTATCCCCCTAGTGATTCCTGAAGCTGAACTTCTGTAGTAGTAACGAAAGCAGCGTTAGCTAGGTTGTGTAACACCATCGTAGTGGTAGTGTTGGCTTGAAAACCAATCTTTTCGTAGAAACCCTGCTGGTGAGTAGTCATCAGGTAAACGCGCTCAACCCACCTCATGCGGGGATGAGTCAAAACGGTTTCTACTAACTTGCTTCCCAACCCACTACTTTGATACTGTGGATGGATCACAACATCCCAAATTGTGGCGCGATATATGCCATCAGATGTTGCTCTAGCAAAGCCAATCAGGCGATCGCTATCCCAGACGCAAATCACTGGTTCACTATTGGCGATAGCTATACCTAAATCTTCAATACTCCGTCCCTTTGCCCAGAAAGCTGAAACGTTTAACAGTTCTTGCAGTTGGTAAAGGTCAATTTCAGACTTGTAATCGCTAAATTGAATCTGATGATCGTTCATGTATGGCACCACTTTTAGCAGTATATTTGCTGTTTCTAAGTCGTATTTTGCTAGAAATTGCTGAATACGTATATCTATATGCAACGATTTGAAGATTTAATCACAAATCCACTTCCACAGAGGATGAGTTGGCCCCTGTTGACGTATTCGAGAAACTTGTTTTTCTAAACGTTGTTTTTCTTGCTGTGGTAGTCCGAGTAAGATATTCCGACTTTGCCAAACTAAAACAGCAGCGGTCATCCCGATACAAAAGGCTAAACCAAAGGTAGACAGTGGATTGTAGAAAAGCCCATATCGCACCGCCACCCAGGTAAAATATTGCTGCCACAGAGAAATTTCTGCACGTAGACCCCACAAGGAAGCAGGGGCAACAGTGAGCCATAAACAGACTACAAACAGCCATCTACCATATATTGTCAACCTATGTAATCTTTCTACTTGTTGAGTAAAGGATGGGTCAGTTGTCATTTGTCATTTGTCCTTTGTCATTTGTCATTTGCTAAAGACTAATGCCCAATACCCAATACTCAATGATTAATTACCAGGAGATGTATCAATCGATTCATCAGTGACTACCACACTTGTTTGACCGTTGCGCTCTCGCCACAAAGTTAGAAGAGTACTGGCGATAAAAATACTTGAATAAGCCCCGGCTGTAAAGCCAATAATTAAAGCTAAGGCAAAGTTTTTTAGAGTTTCTCCCCCAAACAGAAATATCGCAAACAAAGATAGCATCGTGGTTAAAGTCGTGTTGATAGACCTTGCTAGGGTTTGGTTCACAGCATCATCCACAATGTCAGCAATTGGTCGATCGGGATTTATTTGCAGCGTCTCACGAATGCGATCGTAAATCACCACCGTATCGTTGACTGAAAAACCTGTAATTGTCAGTAAAGCAACGATGAACAGACTATCTACTTCAGTACCCAGTACTAAACCCAAAATCGAAAAAATCCCTGCCGTAACCAAGACATCATGCAATAGTGCAACGATCGCAAACACTGCATAATCCAACTGAAACCGGAAACTCAAGTAGATTATGATGCCTGCAAAGGAAACTATTAGAGCTATTACCCCAGACCTAAATAGTTCTGCTCCCAGAGTAGGCCCAACGGTGTCAAGTTGGTTTTTTTGCTCGTCAAAAGTACCAACTTTTTCGCTTAAGGCATTTTGCAAATTGGTACGCTGTTCGCGATCCAAGTTTTTTGTGCGAATTAATATACCATTTTCTGCGCCAGTTCCTTTGTCAGCCACAATTTGGATGCTGCTATCGCCCAATCCTTGTTCTTTAGCTACTTCTCGAACAACATTAATATCAATTGGCTGGTCGCAGTTACCGGGTTTGCTACAATCCCGTTCAAACTGTAATCGTGTACCACCAACAAAATCCAAACTGGGACGTAGGGGTGCTTTGATAGTTGGGTTTTGCCAAGAAATCACCATTGAGATGAAACCGGCGAGGATAAAGGCACTAGAAATAGCCCACCAAAGCGATCGCGATTTGTTAATACTCAGTTTCATTAAGCCACCTCTGCCTTATTTGATGTTGGCAGGTTCGGAGAGAAAAGTTCTGGTTTTTTGAGTGCGGGAATTGTAATTGCTAAAAACATCAAGGTGCGACTACAGGTAACTGCCGTAAACATACTCACCATTACACCCAAAGCTAAAGTTAGGGCGAAGCCTTTTACCAAACCAGCCCCCAGCCAGAATAGTGCCGCACAGGCAATGACTGTAGTCACGTTGCCATCTAAAATACTGGAAAAGGCACGGTAAAAACCAGATTCTACAGAACGATAAAGGGATTTGCCTGCTTGTAATTCTTCCCGCGTCCTCTCAAAAATTAGCACATTTGCATCTACCGCCATCCCAATACTGAGGATGAATCCGGCAATTCCTGGTAGGGTCAGGGTGACACCCAATAAAGCAAAGGTAGCCCAGGTCAGCAATGCGTAAATCAATAGTGCTACATCGGCAATCAGTCCTGGTAGTCTATAGTACACCACCATAAATATTAATACTAAACTCAGACCACCGATACCAGCGTAGATACTGCTAGTGATGCTGTCTTTACCCAAGGTTGCTCCAACAGTGCGGATTTCTGCAATTTCTACTGGTACTGGCAATGCACCACCTCGTAGCTGCACACCTAAGTCATTGGCTTGTTGTGGGGTAAACCGTCCTGTAATCACCGCAGCGCCACCAGTAATACCAGTGGCGGCAAATTCTATACCTACAGTAGGAGCGCTGATCAGTTCATTGTCTAGAAAAACACCAATGCTCCGCCCAGTACCGGCGAGATTTTTCGTCAAATTGGCAAACAGTTCACCACCCTGTTGGTCGAAGCGAATGGCAACATTCCAGTTGTCGCCTTGAGTGGGTTCACCGTATGCATCCTTGAGGTATTTGCCAATTAGTGGTGGATTAGTGCTTTCAAACAATTCTGCGATCGCTTGATTGCTGTTCTGTAAATCTTCTTGATTCTTGACAATTGCTGCTTTGTCGGTACTTTTTCTTAACTCTTCTTGCTTAAATTTCAATTCGGCTCTAGATGCTTGGAAAGCAAGCAATTGGGTTTCTGTATTCGGCTTTTGGGTACGAAATTCTAACTGCGCTGTACCCCCTAGCACCCGTTCAGCTTGCTCTGGATCATTAACTCCTGGTAGTTGCACCAATATTTTATCTGTGCCGACTGTTTGGATCACAGGTTCAGAAACACCCAAACCATTAATCCGTCCTTCGACAACTTTCTTCACACCTTCCAATTCTCGTTCGGTGATTTGGGGAATATCCGCTGATGGTTTCACCTGAATTGTGAGCTGTGATCCTCCCCGCAAGTCCAGTCCAAGGGGTATCGGAATTGTGGCAATCACCGTAATAGCGGCGATTATCAGGACTAAAATCAAAATTAATAGCGATCGCTGTCTTTGCATACCATAACTCGCAACTGACAAAGGCTATAATAGCGCTCTTTTATGGAGTTATGAGCAAGTATTGGGTACTGGGGATCGGGCATTGGGGATTGGTCATTTTTTTTGTACCCAGTACCCAGTACCCAGTCCCCAATCCCTAGTCCCCAATCCCTAGACTCGCAACGCCACCATTTTTTCCACAGCTTCCACGATTTGCTCTGGTTGGATGATTGTTAGTCGTTCCAGATTACCGTTGTAAGGTGTGGGAATATCTTGGGAAGAAAGCCTTAGTACTGGCGCATCTAATTCATCGAATAAGCGATCGTTTATTGAGGCGATGACTTCTGCTCCAATACCCGCAGTTCGCATTGATTCTTCCACAACAATGACTTTATGGGTTTTTCTTATTGATGCACCAATGGTATCAAAATCTAATGGTTTGAGGGATATTAAATCGATAACTTCTGGATCGTATCCTTGTTTTTCAAGAGTTTTTACAGCTTGCAACACATGATGCCGCATTCGCGAATAAGTAATAATTGTGACATCTTTACCCTCACGCACAACTTCTGCTTTATCCAGAGGTAGCAAGTATTCTTCTTCTGGTAAATCTTCTTTCAAGTTGTAAAGTAAAACGTGTTCAAAGAACAACACTGGATTATCATCGCGGATAGCGGATTTTAGTAGTCCTTTAGCATTTCTTGGTGTAGAACAAGCAACAATCTTCAACCCTGGCACAGCTTGGAAGTAAGTTTCTAGTCGCTGAGAATGTTCTGCGCCTAGCTGTCGTCCCACACCGCCAGGGCCGCGAATTACCATCGGAATTTTAAAGTTACCGCCGGAAGTATAGCGTAGCATCCCAGCGTTGTTGGATATTTGGTTGAAGGCGAGCAATAAAAAGCCCATATTCATGCCTTCAATGATGGGACGTAACCCAGTCATTGCAGCTCCCACAGCCATCCCAGTAAAGCTATTTTCCGCAATGGGGGTGTCTAGAATGCGGAGTTCGCCATATTTTTGGTACAGGTCTTTGGTAACTTTATAGGAACCGCCATAGTGTCCTACATCTTCACCGAGAACGAATACGCTGGAATCACGCGCCATTTCTTCATCAATGGCTTCCCGTAAGGCGTTGAAGAAAAGTGTTTCTGCCATTTAGACCTTTTAGTACGATTATGGTTTTAGAATTTTATCGTGCTGCTGTCGCAAATAAGGTGAGCGATCGCACTAGTTAGAGATTGGGTTGTTTAAACGATCCTCTTCATTGGAGCAAGAATATAAGAAACGTGGAGCCAAATAAAACGCAAAACTTTAACTCCGTAACAGAGGCTGAATGGACAACTGATTCTCAGATATATAGGTGCTGTTGCGTTCCGTCAAGCTTAACGCATCAATACTTGAGAAAATTATGTTACGAAAATCACTAACGCACCCTACATTAGGAGTTGCAAATTAATAAATCCACATACCTAAGTTAGATTTTATAGGTTTTAGGACTTACGCATTGAAAATCGCATCCCTAAAATACCCGCCCAAAAGGTTTTTTACGATAACGCCGATAAATAAATCACTGTCCAAAGTAGCATAGGCGTAGCCCAACCTAGGCATCGCACCAACATCTAAGCATTCCGAAATGACGATCAAGGAGAATGCAAAATCCCCTGGTAAATCTCTGTACTGAGTATTCAACTCAGCAATACGCGAAAAATCTTGCGGCAATAATTGCTCACACTCATAAGACCTCTTGCAAAAAGCACTTTTGCAAGAGGTCTAAGGTTAGCCAACGTTCAACAATCAAGTGTCGGATCAATTCACTCTTTTCCGTTTGCTCATGAGCCAAGATGTCGGCAAATTCTTACTATTCAATCATTTGTCCTACTTTAACCATCGCGCCGCATCTTTGGCATGATAAGTCAAAATCAAGTCTGCACCAGCCCGTTTAAACCCAGTTAAAGTTTCCATAACCACGCGCTCCTCGTCAATCCAACCATTGAGAGCGGCAGCTTTCACCATCGAATACTCACCAGAAACATTGTAAGCCGCAACTGGTAAGTTACTCGCTTCCTTCACCCGCCAGATAATATCCATGTATGCCAAGGCTGGCTTAACCATGAGCATATCAGCACCTTCAGCAATATCCAATTCAATCTCTTTAATTGCTTCGCGGGCGTTACCTGGGTCCATTTGGTAAGTTCTTCTGTCCCCAAATTGTGGTGTCGAGTCTGCTGCATCTCTAAATGGGCCATAATAACCCGAAGCATACTTAGCAGCATAAGACAAAATCGGCGTGTCTTGAAATCCGGCTTCATCTAAACCCTGACGAATTGCTTGCACAAACCCATCCATCATCCCCGAAGGGGCGATGATATCGGCACCAGCTTTTGCTTGAGAAACTGCCGTTTTCTTCAACAATTCCAAAGTTGGGTCATTTAAAACTCGTCCTGTTAAATCACCAACTTGTAAATAACCACAATGACCGTGACTGGTGTACTCACATAAACAAGTATCAGCAATTACAATCAAATCTGGCACTGCTGCTTTTACCGCCGTCGCCGCTTTCTGGACGATACCGCAATCATGCCAAGCGCCAGTGGCATCCACATCTTTATCAGCCGGAATTCCAAATAAAATAATCGAAGGAATTCCTAAGTCATAAACTTCTTTTGCTTCTTCAACAATTTTATCTACCGAAAGTTGGTAGACTCCGGGCATGGATTTCACCTCGTTAGCGATTCCCTCACCTGGTACAGCAAATAATGGGTAGATTAAATCGTTTGTTGTTAAAACAGTTTCACGAACCATCCGGCGCAGTTGGGGATGAGTACGCAGACGACGGGGACGATGTGTAGGAAACATAAAATTTTATGAAGAAAAACAACGCAATTGGACACAAAACAAAGCGTCACAAAAGCAGGCTAAAATTTTCCTGCCGTCGGACAGACTACAAACAGTGCTTAACTGTCCTTTTGCCCTACTCTTAATCAAGTTGTGGGGCAATTTTGTATTCTACAGCTTGGTTGCACCTATCCGACGGACTGGGAAAAAAACGACATAATAAGCAATTCAAAATGATAAGACTGTCTGTTGGCAAAATTTTGGGGAATTGAGGGTTGAAATTTCAACGCCAAGTGGCGCAGAGGAAAACGCAGAGGCACGCAGAGAATTCGCTACGAATTAATTAAATTTTGTATTTGGTAGTAAATAACTGACAATGCCCAATGCTCAATGCTCAATGCCCCATGCCCCATTCCCAATGATAATTTGTGTTAAAAAACTCGGAAAATATAGGGATAACGGAAGGGTATATCAGGATTGCTGAAAACTCCGATGAGCGCCCAAATTGTTAATCCCCAGTGTAATAGATACCCAATACCCGCTAGTGGCCCCAACAATAATAGAGGTAACACTAACCAACCAAATAGAAAAAATAGCGCTCCTAGAATTCCTCCATACAGCCAGACATTAAAGTGGAAATTGATAGACTCTTTGGCGTTTTCTTTAACAACAGGATCATCAGATACGAGCAGTATGGCGATAGGTATACCTACAGATATAAAAGCCGTACTGAAAAAAATGGCTCCATGCGACAAGGCAGATAGAAGCTTTCGCTTGTCTGTGTCGTACATTCTTTTCTCCTATTTAGTCAGATTGTTGGTTATATTACGACCCTATCACGAGCATCGTTGTCTTAAGATTAAAAGACTTACAAGAGTCAAAAAATTAAGTTAGCTAACAAACAAATACATTTATGTCTACTGAACTTCAGTCTGAACTTATTCAAGCGGTTGAACTTCGCCGCAATTTTGCGATTATATCTCACCCTGATGCGGGTAAAACTACACTAACAGAAAAGCTACTTCTGTACGGAGGTGCAATTCACGAAGCTGGGGCGGTGAAGGCGCGACGGGCGCAGCGAAAGGCTACCTCTGACTGGATGGCGATGGAGCAACAACGTGGTATTTCCATCACCTCCACAGTGTTGCAATTTGAATACCGGAACTGTCAAATAAATTTATTAGATACGCCGGGACACCAAGATTTCAGTGAAGATACTTATCGCACCCTCGCCGCTGCCGATAATGCCGTGATGCTGATTGATGCGGCAAAAGGTTTGGAACCCCAAACCCGCAAATTGTTTGAAGTGTGTAAGTTGCGGGGTATCCCGATTTTTACATTTGTCAACAAGCTCGATCGCCCAGGTAGGGAACCTCTGGAATTGTTGGATGAAATTGAGCAAGAATTGGGATTACAAACCTATGCAGTCAACTGGCCGATTGGTATGGGCGATCGCTTTAAAGGTGTTTTTGACCGACACAAGCAACAAATACACCTCTTTGAGCGCAGTTTCCACGGTAGCCGCGAAGCCCGTGATACGATAGTCGAGTTAGGTGATCCGAGAATAGAAGAACAGCTAGAACAAGACCTCTACCACCAACTGAAAAACGATCTAGAACTGTTAGAAGGAGTTGGGCCAGAGCTAGATTTGCAGTTGATACACGAAGGCAAAATGACGCCTGTGTTCTTTGGTAGCGCCATGACTAACTTCGGGGTAGAGTTATTCCTCAAGTATTTCCTCGACTATGCCCTCAAACCCGGTTCTCATGTCAGCAGTGTTGGCGAAGTTCCCCCTACATACCCGGAATTTTCGGGGTTTGTCTTCAAACTGCAAGCGAATATGGACCCGAAGCATCGCGATCGCGTCGCATTTATCCGGGTCTGCACTGGTAAGTTTGAAAAAGATATGATGGTGAATCACGCCCGCATTGGTAAACTCATCCGTCTATCTCGCCCGCAAAAACTCTTTGCTCAAGAGCGGGAATCGATTGATGTGGCTTATCCTGGCGATGTGATCGGTTTGAATAATCCCGGTGTTTTTGCGATCGGGGATACAATTTACACGGGACAAAAGCTCGAATATGAGGGGATTCCGTATTTCTCGCCGGAACTGTTTGCGTCTATGAGGAATCCCAACCCCTCAAAATCTAAACAATTCCAAAAAGGCGTTGCGGAATTGCGAGAAGAAGGTGCTGTACAAATTATGTATTCAACTGATGAAGCCAAGCGCGATCCAATTTTGGCGGCGGTGGGTCAGTTGCAATTCGAGGTGGTGCAGTTTCGTTTACAAAACGAATATGGTGTAGAAACCATATTAGAGTTATTGCCCTACAGTGTCGCCCGTTGGGTTGAGGGTGGTTGGGAAGCATTAGAAAAAGTGGGCCGAATATTCAACACCACTACAGTTAAAGACAGTATGGGACGTCCAGTGTTACTATTCCGCAATGAATGGAATTGTCAACAATTATTGGGCGACCATCCAGAGTTAAAATTAAGCGCGATCGCTCCAGTATTTTCTAGTCAAAAACCAGTGGAAGAATAATTCACTACGAATTTTAGATTTTAGATTTTAAATTTTAGATTTTTTTGTTCATGTCTTGCCCCTAGTGGGTAGAACAAATCTAAAATCCTTAATTTAAAATCCTTGAGCCAAGTAACCTTGTGGTCAGGCTCAATCCAAAATCCAAAATCCAAAATCCAAAATTGGTTGACAAGCAAAACTTGAGCGCGGTTGAGTTCCACGGCATCCGAGGTTCGCGCTTTTGCACAAACGTGGATCACCTAGAAGAGATTGGAGTGCCAGAATTTGTATGCCTTCACATGCCAAATCGTCTTTGGAGGCTGGTTTAGTTGCCCTCAAGCAGGGAAATTACCAAACAGCGATCGCTCACTTAGAACCTATTGCTAGCAGCCAAAGCAATGGTACTGCTAGCTTACAAGCCCAAGTTGGTTTAGTGATGGCTTATGCTCGCACTGGCGAAGTGTCCAAAGCGATCGCTATATCCCAGAATCTCATTGAGAGTAACAATCCGCAAGTTCAAGAGTGGGCAACACGCGCTCTCGAACACCTGACAAAACGTAAAAAACGCGATCAAGAATCAAAAAATGTCGAAACTGGATTTGTTGCCTTTGATAATTCAACTCCAGATTCTGCCCCAGTTCCCCCCCCGGAAACTCCTACATTAGAGGAAAAACCAAAAGATCAAGTCACAGAAACCACAAGCGACGACACCCCGTCGATGGTGCCACTAGCTAGACTCAAAGCTACAGTAGCGTCACCATTACCACCACCAACAACTGCACCCCTAAATGGCTTCATGGGTTCTGTGACTCGCACCCAAGCTAAATTATTTGGTGTTATTTATTGGCGGCAAGCACAACGCGCTAGAGCATGGCAACCACTACGCAAACCGAAATTAATTCCTTTGCGGCTACTGTCAGCAGGGACATTCATCGCCCTGTTTTGGGTTATGCGAGAAATCCTCAAGTTAGCATTGGGATTCATCAACCAGACTTTAGTCAAACTACCTTATCTGGAGCCGCTGCAACTTTTATACCGCGATCCTACTAGATTGTTGCTAATAGTATTGGTGATTTTAATCGGAGTATCACCTTGGTTGCTGGATCTACTACTGGCGAAATTGTATGGTCAGCGAGAATTTCCTAAAGATGTATTAAATACCCATAGCCGGGAAGCCGTTCGGGTGCTACAACGTTGTTGCCAACAGCGACACTGGCCCATACCCAAACTGCGGATTTTACCAATGGCTGCACCAATTATCCTGACCTATGGTAGTTTACCACGTAATGCCAGGATTGTTGTGAGTCAAGGGCTATTAGAACAATTAGCAGATGATGAAATCGCCACTATTTACGCCACGCAATTAGGGCATATTGCTCACTGGGATTTTGCTGTGATGTCTTTGTTGCTGCTGGTGACACTACCAATTCATCAGCTATATCAGCAAGTGTCGCAGTGGGGAGACAAAATATCAGCGAAAATTTGGCGCTGGCCGGTGACAATTGTGGCTAGTCTAATTTATGGAGTTTGGTCTTTGCTGACTGGGACTGGATTGTGGTTATCGCGGTTGCGGCTTTATTATAGCGATCGCGTCGCATCTGAAATTACTGGTAATCCCAATGCCCTGATTCGCGCTTTACTTAAAATTGCTATTGGCATTGCAGCTGATATCCAAAAACAAGAACAGACCAGTTGGCAATTAGAAAGCTTAAATCTTTTGACACCAGTCAGCTACCAACAGAGCCTCGCTTTGGGCACTATTGCCAGCAATCTATCTTTTGAAGCCTTTTTGAAGTGGGATACTGCCAATCCCTATCGTGGATGGTTTACGATTAATAGTAGTCATCCTTTGATGGGCGATCGCATCGAACGGCTCTGCCAAATAGCCCGTCACTGGCATCTAGACACCGAGCTACATTTTGCTAGCGAACCATCAAAGGTGAAGCGTCAGTCTTTCTTATTACAAATCGCTCCCTGGTTGGGAATTCCTCTAGGGGTTTTGTTTGCAGCTTTAGTCTGGCTAACCTGGCAACTAGCATTCACACTAAAGTTTTTAAATCTAAAGTGGATATACGAAGATTGGTCTTTCATTACAGGCTGTCTTCTGATTGGCTTTAGCATCGGTACAGTGATGCGGATTAATTCTTTCTTCCCCGATATCAAACCTGAAACTGTGCAAACTGACGACTACTTACCCAATCTGTTATCTGACCCTTCTGCCTTACCAATTGATAGCGTCAGCGTGCGTCTTGTGGGCAAATTATTAGGTCGTCAAGGCACTAGCAACTCTCTAGCGCAAGATTTAATCCTCCAATCCAGCGCAGGTTTAGTGAAATTACACCACATTTCTTGGCTAGGACAGTCAGTTAATCATCAGGATCTAATTGGTAGGCAAATTATCGTCACAGGTTGGTTCCGCCGAGGAGCAACACCTTGGATTGATATCCAAACCCTGGAAACTCAAAGTGGCAAAACCATTCATAGCCCTCATCCCATTTGGTCTACTTTTTTAGCAGTTGCAGCACAGGCTTGGGGCGCATACGTTTTTCTTACTGGTTAGTCATTGGTCATTCGTCATTAGCAAAGGACAAAGGACAAATTGGAATGTAAACAAAAGTTGCAGGTTTTCTTTACAAGTGTTACATTTATTTACACAAACATTAGCAGCCAACATAACTCAGCACTACAGCTTAGTGATGAATTCGGATGCTTTTCCCCCACTCCATACCTTTTTATCCTCCCAACACAGCAGGAAATCAACCAGCCACCGGCTGGTTTTTGTTTCAAAATATGCTCCCTTGAATAAAAAATGTGTTTTATGTTACGATGCAGTAATACTAACGTCGGAAATGTATGCGCTAAACTAGCTACGTAGAAAATACCGTGGTAATGTAAGGAATGGTATTTGATTCTGCGAAAAAGAGCATGGAAGAAAGCGTGTACTTTTGCAGGCAATAGGCTATTAAATTTACAATTCTTAGAATTAAGGTGTTATTAGCTCACCATAGTGTGGGCCTTTGGATTAAACAAGCTTGATCCCGACGAAAAACTGTATTGTTGTATAAGTTGACAGTTTCGAGCAAAAAAATTGGTTAATGGCAGCCTTGGTTAATAGCATCTATTTATTAAAAGCCAAAGCCAAGCGATTGTTTTCTCGCCTTGCCATGTTCATTCAACTCTGGAGGTATAGTTCATGTCCGTTCGCCTATATATAGGTAATTTGCCTAAAGATGAAATAGATCGTCAAGATCTGCAAGCAGTTTTTGCAGCCGAAGGTGATGCTGTAACAACTAAATTAATTAAAGACCGCAAAACTGGCAAATGCCGTGGTTTCGGTTTTCTTACCGTCAACAATGACGAGCAAGCTGACGAAATCATTGAAAAGTATAATGGGCAGATGTTCAAAGACACTCCCATTAAGCTAGAGAAGGCATTACCTCGGACAAAGGGTGAAGAGGGCGACGAGCAAGCTCCTAAACCAGTTACTCTTGCTAGTACTAGTAATAGTACCCCGACTCCTAGCCCCAACAGAGAAGGTAGCCGTCGTGAGAAAAGCTCTAAGAAGCCTCGTCGTGGCGGCAGTGGCGGCGGTGGTTCTCGTGAAACCAGCACCACAACCACAGATTCAGACACTATTCGTCCAGATCCTCGTTGGGCTTCAGAATTAGAAAAGCTGAAGCAGATGCTAGCTGCACAAACTACGAATTAATCCTTAAGGGAGAGAAGTTAAAAATTAAAAATCAGAATTTTTTTTGATTTTTAATTTTTAATTGTTGATAATTATCTAGCTGCTTAGTTTAATGAACTTGCAGCTAATTTTGTAAGTACGTAGGTGCAGCCAGGCGTAGGCATCGAATTGTCGAATCGTGGAGAATTGAGGGTTGAAATTTAAACGCAGAGGAACGCAAAGGTAAGCGCAGAGGCATGCAGAAAATATGCTACAAAGTAAGAAAATTTTTACTTAGAATAAAATTAAGTTTTTGTGATCAGACGCATTAAATAAACCTGGATGATAGGGATGCGATGCCTGCGGCGGGCTGCGCCTACGCAGTAATTAGCTGGATTTGATAAATTATATTCAGTAATGGCAAGCTTCATAATGCCAAGTGAACAAGAGGCGCGATCGCTCTAAAGATAATCTACACTCAAAGTGATACCGATCATTTTCAGCTTCTGTTATGTCCTCAACTCTAGATTCTTTGCCACCTGCGCTCGCTAAAATCGTCCAGCGCTTTCAACGGTCAACTGACCAAAGAAGACGTACTGAACAGCTAATTGGCTACGGTAAGAAGCTGAAGGATTTTCCAGATGCTGACAAAGTACCGGAAAATAAAGTTCCTGGTTGCGTTTCTCAAGTTTACATCACTGCTTCACTCAATGATGATAAGGTCGTATTCCGTGCTGACTCAGATGCCCTCATAAGCAAAGGGATGGTTGGTCTTTTAATTGAAGGATTAAATGGGCTAACTCCCACAGAAATATTACAAGTGACTCCAGATTTTATTCAAGAAACAGGCTTAAACGTTAGTCTGACAGCTTCCCGCGCTAATGGATTTTACAATATTTTTAGAACCATGCAAAAAAAAGCGTTGGAATGTAAGTTAGATTTACCTAGCTAAACTTGGTTATTGGTCATTAGTCATTAGTCATTTGCAAAGGACAAAGGACAACTGACAAATGACTAATAGCGTACAACTACCAAAATTTAGTCTTATGTCAAGCAATCTATTATCTACTCCTGCTGGTATTGGCTTTGGTGGAGTAGTTCAAGAATATCTCTGGAATTTTGAAAATCAGCAATTGCGCGTTGTTTATGAAACCCTTGGTAAAGGTTCACCGCTATTGCTACTACCAGCTTTCAGCAGTGTTTCGACGCGTTTGGAAGTCGGCGAACTTGCCAAGTTACTCGCTCCCAATTTTCAAGTTGTAGCCGTAGACTGGCCTGGATTTGGTGAATCTTCTCGCCCTAGTTTGAATTATCGACCAGAAATATATCAGCAATTTCTGGAAGATTTTGTCAAGGCTGTTTTTAATACTCCCATTACTGTAGTGGCGGCTGGTCATGCTGCTAGTTACGTTTTACAATTAGCTGTCAAACAACAAGGTGCTTTCTCAAAAATTGTATTGTTGGCTCCTACTTGGCGTGGGCCTTTGCCAACAATGGGGGCAAGTCAACAGATAGCTGGCATTGTGAGAGGATTGGTGCGATCGCCTATACTTGGTCAAGCTCTCTACAAACTCAATACTGCCCCATCTTTATTAAGTTTTATGTATCGCCGTCATGTCTTTACTGACGCGGCTAAAATTACACCGAGTTTCATTGAGAAGAAGTGGCACACAACTCAACAACCAGGAGCGCGATTTGCATCTGCTGCCTTTGTCACTGGTAATCTTGATGCTGTACACGCACAATCTGATTTTTTAGAACTTGTAAAGTCTCTAACCGTACCCCTCATGGTTGTAATTGGGGAATCTAGCCCTCCCAAATCACGAGAAGAAATGAACGCTTTGGTAGCCTTACCAGGGGTGAGAAGTGTTGTTATCCCTGGTTCTCTGGGATTGCATGAAGAATACCCAGCAGTTGTTTTAGAAGCAGTTCAAGATTTTTTGTTATCTTCAGAAAATTAAATCCTCGCACCAAGACGCAAAAATCATTTTGTGCCTTGGTGCGAGATTAAAATTAGTTCAAACTACTGCGATTAAGTTTTTGCAAGCGAGAAAGAGAAAGCGCTAGTAGACCGACTATACCAAGACCAAGGACAGTTGACGACTCAGGCACGGTCTTGACTTCAAAATCAAAATTGAAAGTGCCAGACTCCTTAAAGGGAATGGGGTTATTGCCATTGCCTAAATCTACGAGTTTGAATGATGCAGAGTAAGTTCCCAGTGGTGCAGCAGCATCAGTCCAAAAGGTAGGGATGAACGAAAAATCATCACCACTGCCGATTGTGTAGATATCACCGACTGACTTGACAATATCAACGCCTGCTGAATCGCCAATATTCAATCCGCTGCTAATTGACGCTAATTGTAAACCAATATTTGCACCTTCAAGGGACGACTGCCAACGACCATTGGAGCTATTGAATAAATATTGGTTGTCTAATTCTTTGGAAGTTTTTAGCGACGCGATAGGTTCTATTGTCAGATTACTATATTCCTTATCTGTTGCAGTACTAATCAAGCGACCAGTATAAAACCCTGTACCAGGTAATAATGTTAGCGGCGGTTGTTCTGAGTAAGACTCAGGAATTCGGTTATTTGTATTGGTTGGGTTAATGGTTGGGTTATCTAAAGAACCAGAGTAGCTATAAGTACCAATGCCGTGGAAATGGCTTGATTCCGGCGTGTCTTCATTCCTGTGTGCAAAGAGAAGGGTTAAACGATTATAGTTGGGGTTCTCTAAACCTGCGTATGTCCCTGTAGAGAGAGCCTCCAAACTATCTAATCCAATGTAAAAGCCCGTTTCATCTGAATGATTATGAGTATCATCTGCTTGTGCTGGCGCTAAAGCGGTAGATAAAACCAGTGGCGCAACGACTAAAAAGCTGATTGCAATAGACGCAGATGCTTGCCCTGTTTGAGTTACTTGCTTTTTCGAGCAGGTAGTGTTTCTTGAAACCACCACGCTTCTCCATCAATCTATAATTTTTCTATGTGATAATGATTATCATGCTCGTTGTGGCATTGTCAAGGTATTAACCTGCGACTTCCCGCAGGGTGAGTTGGAATATTCTTATCAGCTACGCCAACTTGTGAATATTTATCGAGGGAGGCAGGAGGCAGAGGGCAGGAGGCAGGAGGATAACTGCCCAACGCTCCTCTCCTGAGCTACCGCTGCGCTATCTGTAACAGCCCGCAACCATAGGGTCTTGGGTTTAAGACAAGAACTCCAAAAATTCTAGTTTTGTGGCTCTTTTTCAGGAGGGGTTTGAATCCTATAAGTGAAAAAAACCTTCTGCCTCCTGCCTCCTGCCTCCTTCAATACTTATTACAGATGCATAAAAATAAAATGTTTCTTGATTAAATTATGTGATTATTGTGCTGAAAGCCAAAACAATAGCAAGTTCGCACAAAAATATAAAAAGATTTATCATGGGCGATAATGATTATCCATAAGGTGAGACAAGAGGAATTTAGAGTATGGTGGCTGACGTAATCAACAATTCAGTTCCCGTTACTGTTCTTACAGGATATTTGGGAGCAGGTAAAACGACTCTACTTAATCACATCCTCACCTACGAACACGGCAAAAAAGTTGCTGTGATTGTTAATGAATTTGGGGAAGTGGGTATTGATAATCAATTGATTATCGATGCCGATGAAGAAATATTTGAAATGAACAATGGCTGTATCTGTTGTACAGTGCGCGGCGATTTAATTCGCATCATTGGCAATTTGATGAAGCGGCGCGATAAATTTGACCATTTAGTAATTGAAACAACTGGATTAGCCGATCCTGCACCAGTGATTCAGACATTTTTTGTTGATGAAGATTTACAAAGCCAACTATCTTTAGATGCGGTGGTAACAGTCGTAGATGCCAAGCATATTTGGCAGCACTGGGATGCAGACGAAGCACAAGAACAGATTGCCTTTGCCGATGTAATTTTACTTAATAAAACAGATTTGGTAGCGCCAGAAGAGTTGAATGAATTGGAGAAACGGATTCGGGCGATGAATGCGATCGCAAAAATTTACCGCACCCAAAATTCTGAACTAGGAATGGATGCTTTATTAGGTGTAAAAGCTTTTGACTTAGATCGTGCATTAGAAATTGATCCAGATTTCTTGGGAGAAGATGCCCACGTACACGATGAAACTGTATTTTCTGTGGCTTTAGTAGAAGCTGGTGCAGTTGATGGAGAAAAATTAAACGCTTGGCTTTCTGAATTACTGCGTACCCAAGGGCCAGATATTTTTCGGATGAAAGGTATTTTAAATATTGCTGGAGAAGATAATCGATTTGTATTCCAGGGAGTACACATGATATTCGATGGCAAACCCGATCGCCCCTGGAAACCAAGTGAAACCCCCAAAAACGAACTAGTCTTCATCGGTCGTAACCTTGATGCAGCCCAACTCAAGCAAGATTTTCTTGCTTGTCTAGCTTAAATAGGGAGTGGGGAGTAGGGAGTAGGGAGTAGGGAATTTACCATTCTCCATTCCCCATTCCCCATTCCCCATTCCCCATTCCCCACTCTCCTTTACAAATATGAACACCACAACCAGCAAATCTAAGGAATTTGAACAACACTATTCGGGGACACTTTCAGATTATGTAACTGCGATCGCTTGGTCGCCACAAGGTAAAACTTTAGCAGCAACTTCCGCCGCCGGGGAAGTTGTTCTGTGGAATAATGGCGAACTCACAAGCTTACAAACTGGTAACGGTAAATCTGTAGACTGTCTAGCTTTTTCGCCAGATGGAAAATTTTTAGCCGTTGGTGGACAAGATGGACAGGTGAAAATTTGGCGCGACACTGAATTAATCGCCACTTTGGAAAATGCCCCCGCATGGGTTGACAAGCTAGCTTGGAATTACACCAGTAACCAACTGGCTTTTAGTTTGGGGCGTTATGTCCAAGTCTGGGATGCTGATACTCGTGAAATTGTCGTGACGCTGAATTTCGACAACTCTTCAGTATTGGGTATAGATTGGCGCATTGACGGACAATACTTAGCCATTAGTGGTTACAAGGGAGTGAAAATTTGGCATAGTCAAAACTGGGATGAAGAACCATACAACCTAGATATGACTACTGTCAGTGTGGCTATGGCTTGGTCGCCTGATGGTAAATACCTGGCTTCTGGCAACATGGATCGTAGTGTCACCGTTTTGGAATGGAACAACCCCGACCCTTGGGTGATGCGTGGCTTCCCTGGTAAAATTCGCCAATTGGCATGGTCAGAAGCTATGACCAAAGTCGGTGCGCCAATACTGGCATCTTCTAGCGTTGAAGGTATTGTGGTGTGGGAAAAGCTAGAGGATGACACTTTAGGTTGGGAAGCGCGAGTTTTAACAAATCATGTAGGTGTGATTAATGCGATCGCCTTTGCACCTAAAAGCTTCCTTCTCGCTTCTGCTGCTGCTGATGGCTGGTTATGTTTGTGGAACAAAGCCAAGGAAGTATCCCAAATTATCACAGGTGTCTCAGGAGGTTTTTCGGCCTTAGCTTGGCATCCCCAAGGCAAGTTACTGGCCGCAGGCGGTGAGCAAGGCGAATTGGTTATTTGGTCAAAGGTTTTACGCGGTCAAGGATTTGGGCGTAGTTAAAGTTGAAGGTGGTCAATTTATTAGCTATGCTGTATCAACAAAGGTATCTTTATGTAAATAATGAACATAGTCAAACTGATTTTACTCGCCTGTCCCGCACTTCTGGTATCCATGCTGCTGGTAGTCAATCCAGCACATGCATCCAGCCTGAAATCTCTATACCCTACACAAATTTTTACGGTAGTCTCTACACAACAAATTCCTGATCTGGTAACACCAATGTTGACTCAAACATCTAATCCGATTATTGATCAACTTGGTTGCAATTGTGCAAACTGTGTTCAGTCTAAATTTCAGTCTTTACAAGGCAAACTGCCATCTGTCGATTTTTAATAAAGTTAGAAGTTATGGATATTGTAGGGGCACAGCAATGCTGTGCCCTTATTAATTTTATTAGCTTTTTGCACGTAACTATCGCACTGGTTGCAGCATAATTATTGATGATATTCGCTAAAAGTCACGCCTGAAAAACGAAGTAGGCAAGTTGTTAAGTGAATCCCTGGATACTGAGAAAGCTGCTGGTAAAGTAGTAAGGTTGGTGCGATCGCCATCTGCATCCAAGCTGTTAAGCTCTTGTTAAAAGAGCTAGTCCGGGGATTAGAAAACTTGCTAGAGTGAACAGAGTTAGCCTTAATGTCTAATCGCCAAAACCTATACATCTCATGGATTTTGCTAATATTGCATCCCAGCTAAACGCTGGAACGATTTTACCAGAGGGGATTGTTATTCTCACCCTCTTGGGGGTTTTGATTGTTGATTTGATTTTGGGGCGTACATCCGCACGCTGGATTGGATATCTAGCGATCGCAGGTTTATTTGCTTCGATTGTCGCCCTCTATTTTCAATGGGACTCTCCTAATCCCATCGGTTTTACCGGTAGCTTTAACAGTGATGACCTGAGTATCGTCTTTCGCGGCATTATTGCCTTATCTGCGATCGCCACTATACTGATGTCAATTCGCTACGTTGAGCAGAGTGGCACTGCTTTAGCCGAATTCATTGCTATTTTGCTGAGTGCTACTCTGGGAGGGATGTTTTTATCCGGGGCTAGTGAGTTGGTGATGATTTTCATCTCCCTAGAAACCCTGAGTATCTCCTCTTACCTGTTGACAGGTTATACCAAGCGTGACCCCCGCTCTAATGAAGCGGCGCTGAAATACTTGTTAATTGGAGCTTCCAGCACGGCAATATTTTTGTACGGTGTATCACTGCTGTATGGACTATCTGGAGGACAAACTGAACTTAGTGCGATCGCTAATGGCATTGCCACAGCTAAAGTCGGCCAATCTTTGGGTTTAGTGATTGCCCTGGTATTTGCGATCGCAGGTATTGGCTTCAAAATCTCCGCCGCACCCTTCCACCAGTGGACACCAGACGTTTACGAAGGCGCTCCCACCCCAGTCATCGCCTTTTTATCTGTCGGTTCCAAAGCGGCTGGGTTTGCCCTAGCCATCCGCTTGCTGCTCACAGCCTTCCCTCTTGTTGCTGACGAGTGGAGGTTTGTCTTCACAGCTCTAGCCGTTCTCAGCATGATTTTGGGTAACGTAGTCGCCCTAGCTCAAACCAGCATGAAACGGATGCTAGCTTATTCATCCATTGCCCAAGCTGGGTTTGTGATGATTGGCTTGATTGCTGGTACACAAGCGGGCTATGCGAGTATGGTATTTTACCTACTGGTTTACCTGTTCATGAACCTGTGCGGCTTTACCTGCATCATCTTATTCTCACTACGCACGGGAACCGACCAGATTGCCGAATACTCTGGTTTATATCAAAAAGATCCACTCCTAACACTGGCGTTGAGTATTTCCCTGCTTTCCTTGGGTGGTATTCCACCATTGGCTGGGTTTTTCGGCAAGATTTACTTATTCTGGGCTGGTTGGCAAGCAGGACTTTATTGGTTAGTTTTGCTCGGCTTAGTTACCAGCGTCGTCTCCATCTACTACTACATTCGCGTAGTTAAGATGATGGTAGTCAAAGAACCCCATGAAATGTCCGACGCAGTGAAGAATTATCCCCAAGTGCGTTGGGATTTGCCTGGGCTAAGACCTTTGCAAGTTGGGTTGGTAGTAACATTAATTGCCACTACAGTAGCAGGGATTTTGTCAAATCCACTGTTTACATTGGCTAACAATTCTATCTCCAATACCCCATTTTTGCAAGCAACAATCAACAGTAATGTAAAAGCACAAAATGTACTGCTTTTGCCAAAGTTAGATTCGGTTAGTCAGTCTCAACCCTCAGTTGATTCTACTGCGAAGATTTAACCGAGTTTCAACCAAACTTTGTCCTCAAATACAAAGCCTGTT
This sequence comes from Nostoc sp. CALU 546, assembly GCF_048836525.1. Lineage (NCBI taxonomy): Bacteria > Bacillati > Cyanobacteriota > Cyanophyceae > Nostocales > Nostocaceae > Nostoc > Nostoc sp. CALU 546. The sequence goes on along the minus strand of NZ_JAWJTF010000008.1, from coordinate 13,666 downwards.
TGCTAATTAGCAGACAGGCTTTGTCATATCTTTTAAGAGGATGTTTGAAAAGTGGTTAGCTGTGATTTTAAGCACTGGTTTATCCCCCCTAACCCCCCTTAAAAAGGGGGGAAAATCCTTAAAGTCCCCCTTTTTAAGGGGAGCCACTGCGGTCTTGGGGGTTTCCCCCATGAGCAAGTGGCGTGGATTTAGGGGGATCGAAAACGTTTTGATACCGACGAGGAGACTTTTCAAACATCCTCTAAGTTAAATTTTATGATACTGAGTTAATAGGTATCTTAATTACAAATTCTGCACCTTTCCCTGGAACAGAAAAACAGCTAAGTTGTCCGTTATGTTTTTCAACTATAATCTGATAGCTTATATATAGTCCTAGTCCAGTACCTTTGCCCACAGATTTAGTGGTAAAAAAGGGGTCAAATAGCTTTGAGCGAACTTGTTCATTTATCCCCAAACCATTATCAGCAATACTAACCACTATCCATTTTTCATTGACTATCTCAGTTTTAATTTGAATTTTGGGATTATTATTTATCAGTTTTTGATTGTCAATTCTTTGTGGATTTACTGCTGACCATTGACCATTATTAGCCGACGCCTCCAATGCATCGATTGCATTAGCAATAATATTCATAAACACTTGATTAAGTTGACCAGGATAGCAAGTTACATTTGGTAGTTGACTATATTTTTTGATTACTTTAATTTCTGGGTACTCATGCCTAGCTTGCAGGCGATGCTCCAAAATCATTAAAGTACTATCAATTCCTTCATGAATATTGACTTGCTTAAGTTCTGCTTCATCAAGTCTAGAAAAGTTACGTAGTGATTTAACAATTTCCTGAATGCGTTCTGCTCCCACTTTCATGGACTGGAAGAGTTTAGTTATGTCTTGAATCAGAAAGTCTAAGTCTATTTCTTCTACTTGCTCTTGAATTTCTGGAGGAGTATTTGGACAAATTTGTTGATAAATTTGCACCAATTTTAGTAAATCATGAGTGTATTTATGGGCGTGATGAAGGTTCCCATAAATAAAGCTCACTGGGTTATTAATTTCATGAGCAATACCAGCGACCATCTGACCTAAACTAGACATTTTTTCAGCTTGGATAAGCTGAGTTTGAGTAAGTTGTAGTTCGTTTAATGTTTCTTGTAAAGCAGTGGTACGTTCTTCAACCCGAATTTCTAACTCTTGATTCGCTTTCTTGAGTGCTTCTTCTGCCTGTTTTCGTCTCTGAATTTCTTTGGCTAACTCATCAATTTTTTCATTCAGGAGAACGAAATTACTGCTGGTCAAAGTTCTATTTTCCAAGCGTAAGAGAATTAAAGCTGAAGATTCAGGAGACCAAGGTTGAATAACGGCTCCCTGACTACGACATATTAACGTTTGCCCATCATTCTTTCGTAAAGTCAAGGAGCCAATAACCATAGCCCTGCTACTTGAACAAGCTTGTAAATACCTGACAATATCGTTGGCAGGCTCAATTACAATTTCAAAAAGCATTCTTCCTTGCAGTTCTTGACGGCGTAACCCCAACATATCCGCTACTGGTTGATTGGTAGCTAACAACTGACCCTCTCCACTCACCAGAAGTAAAGGTTCTGGTAAAACTCTGGCAAATTCAAGAAATTGTTCAGGAGTCATGGTGCTTCCAATCTCAGGGTTCGATTCACTTTACATATCTGCACTAAGCTTATGTCCCGGAATTATTTTGATGCTGAAGGGTTTACACAGATTCTAGTCCCCTAAAGTATTCTCGACCTTCTGCATCTTCTGCTTCTTCTGTAAGTTTTAAGTAAACAATAACTCTACATCCAGGATCACCCTGTGCTATGGTTTCTTGCAATTCTACTTTCGCATATCCCAGATTATTAGCTGCGATCGTTCCAAAAACGTTTGAAGTCATCATGCACATGGCAGGGCGATCAAGAACTTTGTCGCCAAATGGGCAGACGCGGTTGCCAAAGACAATTTTTTCATCATCCTGCTCAATCACATAAAAATCGCCCCGGATGCGTTTTTTTAAATCAATCAAGACATCAGCTACCTGTTTCCGAGAAAGGTTGGAGACTTCCAAGGCAGATTTATAATCTTGGTTAATCTGCCTTCCCATCCTTTCACCAACTACGCTAATAAATCCAGAAGCTTCTTCTAAGCCAACTACATCCTGTAAAGTGCCAGATAATTCTCTAATTAATGTACGTAAAAATATATCGCGTTCTAAAGAAAGATTAAGCGTAGCTATTGAGTGATTAAGTGCATTGTTCATAAATTTTCAGGACACAATCTGGGAACTACCCTTCTAGGGTTCCCGAAAATATATCGAAAGTAACTCCTTAATCTCTGTTCTCGGAGAATTTAATGCTTGCTTTTGTTTCTAATCAATAGTTATGTAATGCTCATCACAAATTATAAATTTTGTGGTTCTGACAGTTTATATTTATTAACGTAACTGACTATGATTATTGAATGGGAAGCTTAATGATAAACTCTGAACCTTCTCCTAGTACTGAATTTACCTCTAGAGTTCCTCCATGTTTTTCGACAACAATTTGACGGGCAATTGATAATCCTAATCCTGTGCCTTGACCCACAGGCTTGGTGGTGAATAAATAGTCAAAGATTTTTTGCTGGACATCAGTTGACATTCCCATGCCATTATCTTTAATGCGAATCAAGATATGATTTTTATCTTCAGCAAGAGTAGTCTGAATCAAAACTTGATTGGGATTTGCTTCAATTTCAATATAGGTGCGTCCGACATTAGACTCCTCTAAAGCATCAATAGCATTAGCTAGCAAGTTCATAAATACCTGATTTAGTTGTCCGATAAAGCATTCTAATTCTGGCAAATTATCGTAATCTTTAATTACTTGAATATCAGGACGATCCTCAGATGCTTTTAAGCGATGTTTGAGAATCATGATGGTACTGTCGATGCCATCATGAATATTACAATAAACTTTGCGATCGCTATCTGCTCGAGAAAAGGTTCTCAAACTGGTACTAATATTGCGAATGCGCTGAACTCCCTCTTTCATTGAGGAAATTAAATTAGGTAGATCGGCAAGCATATACTTCAAATCTATAGCTGCAATTTCCTCTTGAATTTCTGGAACTGGATTAGGATAATGCTGCTGATAAAGGTCAATAATATTAATCATATCTTGAAAATATACTGAAGCGTGTCCGAGATTTCCATGAATAAAACCAACTGGATTATTAATTTCATGAGCAACTCCTGCTACTAATTGACCAAGGGCAGACATTTTTTCTGTCTGTACAAGCTGAAGTTGAGATTCTTGTAGGTCTTTTAATGCCCTAGATAATGCTGATGTCCTTTCTAAAACTCGTTTTTCTAAAGTTTTTGTGAGATTTCGTAATTGAAGATGGGTTTTAATTCTAGCTAATAATTCTTCTTCATGAAATGGTTTTGTGATGTAATCAACTGCTCCTATATTTAGACCCTTTACCTTACTAGGAGTATCCGAATTGGCTGTCATAAAGATTACGGGTATATCACAAGTAGCTGAATTTTCTTTCAGTCTTTTACAAGTTTCAAACCCATCTATTCCTGGCATCATCACATCTAAGAGAATTAAGTCAGGAAGCTGGAATTCAACCTGCTTAATTGCTCTTTGTCCATCATTTTCCGTTATAACTTTAAAGCCAACATTAGTTAAGATATCAAAGACAATTTCTAAATTAGTAGTAGTATCATCTACTACTAAGATTAAACTATCTTCTGGAGTATAAAGCATTTTTACGTCTGGTTGTTCATTCATATATTTAAATTAATTTTATTCATTGTTAGTTATTCCCTATTGCCCTGCGATCGCAGCTAATTCACCTCCATTTTTTTTCACAGACTGACAGACAATTTTCTCGTCTGACAATCCTATAGTTCCCAAAAAGTCTGATAACAGCAACATTCTTACACCAAATTGCCTTATACAACTACGAAGGCGATCGCTACAGCATGGACATTCAGCACCAATCTTTACTTTTGCCGGAGTTGAAGATCCTCTTTCTTGAAGGCGAACGCTCTGAAATTAGTCATTATTACCCTTGTCTTTTTATAAAAGGAGCGCTAACTAAAACAATATTTTTGATGTCATAAGTTAACTTTTTTAGTTAGTCAACAGCATTTCTCATGAACGAATATACACAGAGATAGCTATTTTTATTAAAGAAATATAATTACAGATAATTACGGTTATTTTTTAATAAAAAACATTGAACAATATTGAGATAACTTTAAAAAAATCATATAGATTTACATAGTACTGATAGTGGACTAAATCATATTTAGGCACTTGAGAAAATATGGAATCACTGTGAATTTTTGCAGAAGTTTTTTTTCAAAGACTCTTAACAGTATTGTCTTTGTTCTATTGTGATGGATTTTTTTGTTACTTTAAACTAATTCATTTTTATGAATCAATTAGCTTACCCTAATTTATACTGCCCATTTCCATCCCACATTAATAAACATATTGATGTTCTAGAAAGGCACGCTCTTGAATGGGTACTTCGCTTCAATCTCCTGGCCAATGAATCATCTTATCAGCGTTTTTGCAAATCAAAATTTTTCTTCCTAGCGGCAAGTGCTTATCCCAATTGCCAGCTTGAAGAATTGAAAATTGCAAATGATTGGTTGAGCTGGGCGTTTATTTGGGATGACCAGTGTGATTTATCGAATTTAGGAAGACAACCTGATGTTCTCAAAGATTTTCATAAAAGATTTTTGGAAATATTGAATGGTGCAGAACTCACGAGTAAGGATATACCACTTGCTTATGCCTTAAGTGATTTACGACAACGGATACTTCAAAGAGGCAGTCAAGAATGGTTTCATTACTTTGTTGATCGCTATGAAGGCTATTTTGATGGCTGTGTTCAAGAAGCAGTTAACCGCGCACAGGAAATTACACCCGATGTTGACAGTTATATGCTTATACGTAGGTTAACTTTAGGCGGATATGTTTTCCTTGCATTGATGGAATTTTGCAATTATTTAATAATTCCTGATTCTCTCCGAAATCATGAGGTGATGAAAGAATTAAAAGCGATGACAATTAACATTCTTGCTTGGTGTAATGATATTTTCTCCGTACATAGAGAAATGTCAAGTGGCGATGTTCATAATTTAGCATTGTTAATTTATTATCAACAAAACGTTTCTTTAGAAGAAGCAATTCTCACAGTTAGCAAAATGCATGATCGAGAAGTACATCGCTTGAAAGAGTTTGAATCATCTCTTCCATCTTTTGGAGAAGAATTAGATGCAGAACTTGCCAAATATATATCAGGACTACATAGCTGGATATCTGCCAATCTGATTTGGTATTCTCACTCTGGTCGCTATCAAAATATAGACAGCTTGGAGTTAAATCAATAAATTCTCACTCTATCTTTATAAGAAAATAGGATACCTAACAGGTATCCTATTTTGCTGAAAGCTCATCATAGATGAACCCATATTATTTTGTTAAGGGTTTGTCCTCGCTAATACAATTTTTCGATTTTGGTTTGGACTTAAAATTCATATGCAGCTACCTAATCCTCTCAAAACCCCTTCTTTGCTACAAAAGCTTCAGTGGATTACTGATCCTGTGGGCTACATGGAAAACGCAGCTCAACAATATCCCGACATTTTTACTGGTAGGATAATTGCCTTTGGCGATACTGTAGTATTTGTGAATCATCCTCAGGCAATCCAAGAAATTTTAACGAATGATAGAAAGAAATTTGTCGCTGCCGGTGAACTCAATCAAATTACTGAACCCTGGCTAGGAAAAAATTCAGTTCTCATACTTGATGGAAGTCGTCATAAACAACAACGACAATTGATAATGCCTTCTTTTCATGGAGAGCGAATGCAAAGCTATGGCCAACAAATCTGTAATATTACCGAAAATGCCTTTAGTCAGTTACTACTAAATCAGCCCTTTTTGGCTCGTAACATAACACAAGAAATATCTCTACAAGTTATGTTACAGGTTGTATTAGGGTTGTATGGGGGAGAAAGATTTCAAAAACTTAAGCATTCACTGCCATTGCTGTTAAATCTCTCTCATTCACCTATCACTTCTAGTTTTTTCTTGCTCCCATTCTTGCAACAGGATTTAGGGGCTTGGAGTCCTTGGGGAAAATTTCTGCGCGATCGGGAGACAACCGATCAATTGTTCTACGCCGAAATTGCTGAACGTCGGCAACAACCTAATTCAGAATGTGTCGATATACTTTCCTTGCTGATCTTAGCTCAAGATGAAACTGGTCAATTTATGACAGATCATGAATTGCGCGATCAGTTAATGACCCTAATAATTGGCGCTTATGAAACTACGGCATCTGTAATAGCTTCGGGATTGTATTGGATTCACCAAAAGCCTCTAGTCCGTGAAAAACTGCTCCAAGAAGTGGACACTCTTGGTGATTCCCCAGAACCTATGAGCATTTATCGACTGCCATATCTTACGGCTGTCTGTAATGAAATCTTGCGAGTTAGCCCTGTTTTACCGTTCTGTTTCCCAAGGGTAGTACAAGAACCGGTTAAACTCTTGGGACATTCTTTAGAGCCTGGAACAGTATTGCTTCCTAGTATTTATCTTACTCATCAACGTGAAGATTTATATCCCCAACCTAAGCAGTTTCGACCAGAACGTTTTCTAGAACGCCAATTTTCTCCTTATGAATTTCTGCCTTTTGGTGGTGGTGTCCGTCGTTGTATTGGTGAGGCTTTAGGTTTGTTTCAAATGAAATTAGTATTGGCAACCATCCTATCACGCTATCAGTTAGCGCTAGTTAATCAGCAACCTGAGCGACCTCAGCGTCGAGGTTTTACCCTTGCGTCAGCCAGTGGAGTCAAGATGGTAATTACAGGACGACGTGAGGCTCAAGAGTCTTTAGTGAATAAACTCATCGGCATTTAAGTTACATAATTAAGGCGGGCAAGATGCCATTAGTGTCAACTTAAGGTTAAAACCCATTTGTCAACGATAGGTTTTGTTAGGAACGAAGTATAAAGGTGAACTTTTTCGGACTTATATACACAAGCTGGGAGTGATGCTAATAAACAAAGCATTAATAGTCCCTAAAAAAGTTCGTTTTTTGTCCCTTGAAAACCGAATTTTTAAGCCTAAATGCTTATTGACATAGTAAGTTTGAGCTTAACTTGACACCAATGGCAAGATGCCCAGCCCACAGAACAAAAAGATCCCCGAATTCTTCAAGAAGTCGGGGATCTGAGCCTCTCACTGGAGAGCAAATCAAATAAGATTGCCATAGTCTAGATATCTGACTGTTGCATCGGGATCTCAATCACGAATTCAGTCCCCTTTCCTAATGTGGAATCACAGGTTAAGCTACCCTTGTGTTTGTCCACAATAATCTGATAGCTAATCGACAACCCCAACCCCGTGCCACTTCCTACCGACTTGGTGGTAAAAAATGGGTCAAAGATTTTCTGCTGTACTGCTTTTGTCATACCAGAACCGTTATCGGCAATTTTAATTATCGCCGTATTATAATCTGTTATTTCAGTAAATATGTGAATTTGTCCTACTCTATGAGAAGCCGCTGACGCATTTATATCTTTTGTTATTTGTTCTTTGTCATTTACCAATGATGGATGATCAATAAAAAATGCCTCTTGTAAAGCATCGATCGCATTACTCAAGATATTCATAAACACCTGATTGAGTTGACCAGGATAACAAATAACTTCGGGTAATTTTCCGTATTCTTTGATGACTTCAATTTCAGCAAAATTGTTCTTTTCTTTAAATCGGTGTTGCAAAATCATTAAGCTGTTGTCTATTCCCTCATGAACATCCACAGGCTTCATCTCAGATTCATCTAGGCGAGAAAAGTTGCGTAAGCCTAAAACAATATTCCGGATACGTAAACTCCCCACTTTCATGGAATCTAGAATCTTTGGCAAGTCTTCTGATAGAAAATCTATGTCAATCTCCTCAGATTTTCTCTCAATTAAAGGCGAAGGACGGGGATATTCCTGCTGATAAACAACTACCAAATCCAGCAAGTCTTGGACATACTCACTAGCATGAGTAATATTGCCATTAATAAAGTTAATAGGGTTATTTATTTCATGGGCAATTCCTGCCACCATTTGTCCTAAAGAAGACATTTTTTCACTTTGAATCAATTGGATTTGGGTACGTTGCAATTCTTGTAGAGTTTGTTGTAAACAGTGATTTTTGTCGTTGAGTTCCTGCGTTCTTTCTTGGACTTTTTCCTCTAGGGTATGGTTGTATTCTTCCAAGGTTTCTTTAGCTTGTGCCAAATTTTTGTAGAGGATAGCATTCTCTAGGGATATTGCTGCTTGAGTAGTGAGTAGTTTGAGGACTTCTACGCGATCGCGTGTAAATGCTCCTGTCGTCAAATGATTTTCTAGGTAAATAATTCCAATCAATTTACCTTGATTTAGAAGAGGTATAGATAACAAACTCTTAGGTTCTTCACTCAGAATGTAGCTATCACCTGCTAAAAAGGAAACAGTTATTGCATCATCAATAACCAAAATTTCTCTGGAGCGCTTAACGTAGTTAATCAAAGTAATGGGAACATCGTAACTTGACTCCAAAGAAGTGGATGGAAACTCCGTGTGGGTATGCTCAAAATTTGAACTTGAACAAACTGCTGTAACAGTTAATGCTAAGTTATCACCTTCGCTCAAAATTAAAGCACATTTAGAAGCTCCTGCATTCTCCATCACAACTTTCATCAAAGTAGAAAGTAGTCGCTCAAGCTCGATTTCGCCAGAGAGTGCTTGAGATGCTTTAATGAATGCGGCTAAATCCAGAGAATCAGAAATACTTGTCTTCGAGCCAATAACAGTTTGTTGATTACTCAGGGTAGATAAAGATGATATAGATGTCTTATCTAAAGAAGTGCTTTCTTCGCTGGAATGGATACTCAGTTTTTCTTGCTGAAATATAGGAGCCAGTAATTGGAGATAGCGTTTTGTCAAATCGTCAACTTTGGCTAACGCTCCCCAGCGAACATAGCTATAGTAAGCATCTGTTAGGTAGGTTTGGGCAATCTTATGTTTACCCCATTCTAAATAGAATTTGGCAGTAAGTTCTTGAGCAACGGCTTCTTCATTGATATACTCATGTTTTTTGGCAAGGAAGATAGCGCGATCGTAAAATTCCATTGCTTCGAGATATTGACTTCCAATCCGATAGCGTTCAGCCTCTACAAGATAATATTTGTGCAGATAATTCATTGGGGCATGATTTGCCCAATGCTCCATTTTTTCTTGATTGGCTTGAACCCGATCGAGAATACATTTTTGCTCAGATTCAGATACCTCAAAATATACAGCTAGACCTGCCAAAGAATCATAAAAATGGAAAACTGGAACAACGAGATGTCCTATTGCAGTATCTAAATAATTTTTCGCTAGTGTGGCATTTTCAACTGCCTGATGAAATTCTTGAAATAGATAGCAGAGATGAAGTTTGCTGACATAGAGATATAGAAGTCCAAGTCCATCTTTAGTTTCCAAATGGATCGGCAGCATTTTATCTTCGTTATAAACCTCACCAATTAAAGAACAGGAATTTTCTGCACACCCTAGTAGATTCAATACGCTCTGCCGATAAATATTACTCCATTGGAATACTGTTTTTTGCTTGAGTTGTCTGATGGCATTATTATAATTTGCCATTTCTTGTTCTAGCTCTGAAACTTCTCTACCGATAAAATATGAGCAGTAAGAATAAATGTGTAGAGAATAAGCTGCATACTCTAAATCTCCTGTTTCAATACCAATAGAATAAGCTTGCAACAAAGGTTTTAATATTTCCTTGGCGTGCTCCTTACAAGGTCTAAGAAGTGAAAGAAAAGAGCCAAGAATTTTCGCGCTAATTTCTTTAATTTCTAACCTCGATAAAAGATTTACAGCTAGTTTACCAAATTGATAGCCCGACTCAACATCTCCCACTAGCGCAGACAGTATTAGTCCATAATTAACATAGGCAAAGGCAGATAATGGTGCATTGCCATATTGTAGAGATAAGTTGATTTGTTTAACAATAATCAGTGCGAATAATTCAGGAATAGCTTGATAAGTTAAAGCATGAATATTCGATAAAATACTCATTACTGCTAGCGTTTTAGCTTCTGTCATTTTTGGTAGGTTAATTAAATCTTCAATATCCCTACCAGCCAAATTTGAGGCTATTTCTCCCATTACTAGCTGAACATCAGATTGGCTTGGATGTTCAGGAAACTCTACTCCTAAAAGCTTCAAAAAGGCTAGTGCAGTATTAATTCCTTTAAGTGCTTGGTTCTGTGCCCCAGATGCTTTAATTTTTACCTCGTAAGCTTTAACTTTATCTATAAGAGTTTTCCCTTGTACCAATACTATCTCTGCTAATTGCTCGGTTTGCCTAAAGTCGCCAGCTAAATATGCTGCCTCTGCTGCTGTCTCATACAAAGCTAGGATTAGCTTATATTGAGTTTCCCAACTATCATCTGACAGTAGTTGGATGCCGGTAGTTAAATACTTCACAGCAGTGGGATAAGCTGTTGATGCTAAAGCTTTACGTCCAGCAATTAGATTCATCTGGGCTAGTTCATCTCGTTTAGCTTGAGGAGAGATTAATTCCACTGCGATATTAAACTGATTGACAAGTTCAAAAACCCTTTCTTCCTGTTCTGCAACTGGAATATTGTTCAATAACAGTAGTCCAATTTTTAAGTGAATTGGCTTTTTTTGTTCTTCGGGAATCAAAGAATAAGCAGCTTGCTGTACTCGGTCATGGACGAATTTATATTTAGGTAGCTGTGAATTAGAATTTGAAAATTGTGTAGATTCTATTCCGTGAACAATAGATTCTTGATTATTATTCTCTTTTGAAAAGATGTTATAGTTTTCAGTCTGTGGTAGGACTAGCCCATCAAGTAATGCTTGCCACAAGTCTGATGCTGTATCTACTACAGATTTTTCATTGACGATCGCTAGAGTTTTTAGGTCAAATTGATTTCCAATACAGGCAGCCAGTTTGAGAACTTTTTGGGTATATATTGGCAATTTTTCTATTTGCAGTCCGATAAATTCTACGACATCATCTGTGAGAGCTAATTCTTTAATTTTTGAAATATCATACTGCCAATGACCAGTATCAAAATTTAATATAATTAGCCCATCATCGTGTAAAGATTTGAGAAATTGAACGGAAAAGAAGGGGTTGCCTTTAGTTTTGGCAAATACCATCTGAGTGAGAGGAACACCAACTGCTTCAGAGCAATGAAGAGTATCTGTAATGAGATGATTTAAATCACCCTGATTTAACGGTGCTAGGACGATTGTATTAATAGTTGCTTCTGCTTGTTCAATCTCCTGTAGTGTTAAATAAAGCGGATGCACCTTTGAAACTTCATTATCTCGATAGGAACCAATTAACAATAAACCACCCTGAATTTCATGTATTTGTTCTGTCTCTTCTGAAAGTGAAGAGAATTTACTCTCACACATTAATAGCTGAATTAATTTCAAAGAAGCCGTATCTGCCCATTGCAAGTCATCGATAAATATGACCAGGGGATGTTCTTTTGTAGTAAAGATTTGGATGAATTTTTGAAACAATAAATTGAACCGATTTTGGGCAGCACTACCAGATATCTCTGTAACCGGAGGTTGCTTGCCAATAATCTGTTCGAGTTCAGGAATGACATCAATAATTACCTGAGTTTGAGTACCTAACTCTCGCAGTATTTTGACTTTCCATTGTTGAATTTGGGCATCAGTTTCCGAGAGGAGTTGCCCGATTAAGTCTCGAAAAGCTTGCACCAATCCTGATAAGGGGGTGTCGCGTTGAAACTGGTCAAATTTTCCTTTGATGAAGTAGCTACGCTTCCGTACAATGGGTTTGTGGACTTCATTAACCACAGCAGTTTTGCCAATGCCAGAGAAACCTGCGACTAATATCATTTCTGTTGCCCCGTCTGCCACGCGCCCAAAAGCGGCGAGTAGGGTTTCAACTTCACTCTGACGACCATAGAGTTTTTCGGGGATTACGAAACGGTCTGAGATGTCCCTCACACCTAGTTCAAAGAGGGCAATATTTCCTGTTTCTTGCCACTGACTTTGACATATCTCCAAGTCATGCTTTAATCCCAAAGAACTCTGATAACGGTCTTCGGCATTTTTTGCCATCAGCTTGCTGATAATGTCAGACAAAATTAGCGGAATATCAGAGTTAATTCGACTTGCTTTTAGCGGTTGTTTGGCAATGTGAGAGTAAACTAACTCCATCGGATCTTTAGCGGTGAAGGGTAACTGTCCGGTGAGGAGTTGAAAGAAGGTGACACCGAGGGAATAAAAATCAGTGCGGTAATCGATACCTCGGTTCATCCTTCCGGTTTGTTCTGGAGAAATGTAAGCCAAAGTGCCTTCTAAGATGTTGGGATTGGTGAGAAATTGAATTTCTCTTGGTAGGAGGGTGGCGATACTAAAGTCGATGATTTTTATTTCATCTGTGGTAGGGTTTATTAGAATATTGGCAGGCTTGATGTCTTTGTGAATGATGCGATCGCGATGCAATCCTTCAAGGGTAGAAGCAATTTTAATAGCAATATGGAAAAACTCATTGAGGGAAAGCCAGTTTTCCTTCTTCCCCTTGTCCTCCAGTCGCCAGTCTTGGAGGGAAATGCCGCCAAAATCTTCCATTACTAAGACGTAGCTGTTACGGTAGCTTTCTAAGCTATAAGTTTTGACTATGCCAGGAAGCTCAAGGTTTTTGGTGATGATATATTGATTTCGGAACTGGGCGATTTCCGCGAACGTCGGATATTCGTTCCGCATCAATTTGAGAACGACTGGTTTTTTGTCTTTTTCTCTAATAGCCCGATAAACCAGGGTTTTGCTACCTGAGTAGATATCCTCGGTAATGCGATAACCAGGAAATGCATATAAAGTATCTAATACTACTAACATTGCAAACTATGCTCATAATTCTTGTTTCTATGGCTTATTATTCCCGTGCTAAGACTGTCCGTATCATTAAATAGGCTTTTTTTGTTTAATTTGTCTTAAAAAACATAATTTATAATATAATTTTCACGAATATCTGAATCTCGAACTATGTATTATGGAAATGCTAAAAGCTATAAAGCTTATAAGAATATTGCTAGCAAATGTATAACAATCCGATTTGATTTCTGAATCACTCGTAGAGGTAAGGGACTGGGGACTGGGGACTAGGAAGAAGGAATAAAGGTGTACTGAGTTTTGTTCAAAAATCAAATATGAGTCCTATGTCTGATAAATATTTGCTCTTATACCAATTTAATGTGAATTTGCATATATCTTGATCCCCCTAAATCCCCCGATAAATTGGGGGACTTTGATAGATGTTTTTCCAGTTCCCCCCTTATTAACTACGGTGTACACACAAGTCAAAAGAAGATCAATTTCTCATTGTTATCTCGTTTTATCTCGTTCCTCTGCTCTGCATAGGAATGCCTGATTAGAGGCTCTGCCTTTAGTCAGATATTGAGTCAGAGACTCAATGAATGCATTCCGAGTCGGATTATTGGTGTTATTTTTTGTTTGACTTAAACTGCCTGTTTTAGGCAGTTTAGTACATAAACATGTGAGACATTTTTTGCATGAAGTCTTACGGGTTAAAG
>NZ_JAWJTF010000273.1:0-2740 GCF_048836525.1 Nostoc sp. CALU 546 | reverse complement strand
AACCAATCAACCATTTACTCCCAAGGTCGCTTTATCAGCACTTTGGCAGACGTAAACAACCGCGCTAACTTGGGTATGGAAGTAATGCACAAGCGTAACGCTCACAACTTCCCACTCGATTTGGCTGCTGGTGAAATTGCACCTGTAGCAATGACCGCTCCTGCTATCAACGGTTAATACTTCAGTATTAGCTAAATAAAAAGCGCCCTCCAGAGATGGGGGCGCTTTTTTTAATGAGCAAAGCTGGTTATCGTAATAAGGACTGATTGGGCGTTAACTGGCTCTCAAAACGGCTGTAAACAATTTGGGTTGGATACCAAGAAGAAAACCAATACAAATCTTGAATAACTTTGCAAGAATTACTCCCATCTGGTAACTCAAAGTGAACCAAAGCTAAATTATTCAATCCAACGACTTCCCGCCCCTCCTGAAACCAACGAGATTTCCAAAACATCACAGGTTGTAACCATTTCCATTTGGCATTTTTGGCTCGTTTCCAGGGAGCTATCAACGAAAATATATCTGCTGTGTAGGCAGAAGTTTGAACACTATTTCGAGGTATCCACTCCAGCACACAATGCCAGTCAGAGTTAGCTAGCATCTGGCGATTATGGTGTAATTGTTTCTCGGAAATTTCTACCATATTGGGTGGATTGAGCCACCCTATCCAATGTCTCACCTTTTCTGGTAACAGCCAATCTTTCAATCGTGTATGAATAAGCCGTGTCAAAATCTCTTCATTCTTTAATGCACTAGCTGTTAACTGCACTAAGACAGACTGTAATTTGGAATGGGTACGTGCATAAGACAAGTGAGCAACAGAACTGTAGTGAATATCCCCGGATAGAATCACGACTTGTTGACGTTCCTCAAACAAGGTAGTTAAGAATTGTGCCAGCGCTCCAGTATTAATGTTCCAGGCATCTCCAACATCGGTTGAAAAAACTTTCTCCCGTTTTAAATGCCAATGGTGAATCCAATCAATCACTTGTAGTCCAAATACATTAGTGGGCGCAATCACAAATGTAGTTTGAATCTGAGTTTGTTCAGCTACTTCTTGTAAAGGTAAAAGTAGTTGTTGCTCAAAGGCTTGTGGACACAACAACATCGGCGGCGCGATCGCTTTTTGATCGGCTGGATAACCCCGCCAAGTACGCGTATCAAGCACAATTACTTCATGGCAATCGCTCCTGACTATGTAGTGCCAAGTCAGTGCTTCAGGATGTCGATCCAGAATAAATACTGGACCGTCTCGGACTAAGATAGGTAAGCCTGTGTGCGGATCTTTGGCTGGCATACCTACATAACGAGCGATCGCCTCATCAGCCTTTACATCCGTCCCTTGGGAAGCTGACCAAGCTTGTGCAGCCATCAACAGCTTTTCACCAGATTGACCTTCAGCAAATTGCCCTGGTGTGTTGCCCCACGCTTGAAATACCGTGTAGGCTAACAATGCATTTTGAACTATTCTTCGCCCTAAAGGACGCCCCAGCACTCGCAAACACCAAGCTTGGTTTAGGTTCCAGTCATCACTAACATCATGGTCATCAAAGATGGTGTACATGGGAATATTGGCAAGGGCGCGACGCACTTTCCAAAGCGTATAAATTAATTGTCGCAAATGCCATACTGCCCGATTCCAGTCCTTGATAGCGTGGCGATCGCGCATTACTTGGTGTCCTTTGGGAAATGCGATCGGCCAGCATACTGGCGACCAAGCTAGTAAATAAGTAGCGTAATACTCGCCCAGACTGAAAAGATGACTGTTAACTTTCTCAGGTTTATTATGTAGTCCTGCGGTCAAGCCTGCTTGATTTGTCGCAACTTCAGACCGCTCTCCAGGGGGTAGTTGCTGGGGAGTGCAGTATACTCCATTCACAGGAAGTTGTTCTTCCCAACCCAAGAGTGCATCACCAAGAGTACTGGCAACCCACAATGACGGTTCTGATACATCGTCGCCGTAAATTTGATCTCCGGTGAGGAACAGCTGGTGAGGGCGATGTTGGGGTTGATTAGCCGCAGCCTCAATTAAAGTGTCAAGAATTGGCAGTGCATCAAACCCATGACCATGAGGTTTACGGCAGGAAGCATGGACAATTTGTAAATCTTGCAGACAGTTAGGCGGCAAAACAAAGGTTGGTTTTTGATGATCGAAGTAGCTAATGCTGACTGTAGGAGAGGAGTTTGAGCATAATGCTTGTTGCAGAGTTTGCGGGGTTTGGTCAGCAACAGTAAACTGGAGATCGTATGCATAGATGTGACCTCCAGTTAGGCGATGTCCAACCGTAGACCGAGCCGTTATCGCAACTACATGAAGATGCTTCCCCAGAGAAAAGGTAGAGCGTTCCCCATCCAATAAGCAATTTTCTAGTGCTTTACCATCATCTGTTGTGTCATAAACTTTAAGTTCTACCTGACAAGACTGTTTCAGTGCTACCCATACCGTCACCGACTCTGGTTCAGTATGTTGGAGGATTGGCCCCGCTAAAATCAGTGGCAGTTCTTGTAAAAACTTGTCCCCAACTTGATACTTCATTGCAAACAGTTAACAAAGTGGTGGTTTTTTAGATGTGTTATTTTGCTCCTAAATTGGTAGCCCAAACTCATCTAATCACCAATCATGCATCAATTCTTATCTGTTTAACATCAGTTCATAGCTTCCAGAAGGCAGTAGGCCTTTCTTGCTTGAGGGCAGAAGGTCTTGATTTTCTGCTAGTCCACGCAGGTGGACTTAGCTTGT
>NZ_JAWJTF010000193.1:0-5353 GCF_048836525.1 Nostoc sp. CALU 546 | reverse complement strand
CAGGAGAAATCCGAATGATAGTCCGTTGCAATTCTTCGACGATCTTGCAACCACGGACATCAGCAAAATCTATGTAATACTGACGATCTAGCACGTTACTTGTATTTAGCGTGTAGCTTGGGTTACATGCTTTATAAAAACGTGACAAATTTAATGTCGTTTTCATGTATGTAGAGGTGTATGTAGACGTGTTTGTAGATGCAGTTTAATTCGTATTTTTTATACAAGTAATCTCTATCCAGAATGTAGACATACGATTAACTTGCAAGTTGGTAGTGTCTTGCAAGAGACAGCACTTGGTACAGAACTACTGTCAGTAGTATGGTAGAGATTTAATTGACCCTAATAACCTTAAGCATATCTGTCCTTTTTACACCTGATATTGAGATTTTGACAATCTCTAGCTTTTGTTTGAACTGCCACAAACTTTTAGGGCCGGGTGAATCAGTAAAAAAAGTTACTAGATTGCATGGTTCTCAATTTGTATAGCTGACGAGAAGGACTGGTATGAATTATAGCAAGCTATACAGAGATTCAGGAATACTTGTTTATCATTTCACATTCTATTTGTCAAGAAAACAAAATCCTAAACATCTAAATTAATATTTTGTAATCTTTAGGAAAAAAATCTTCAACAATAACTTGTCAAAAAGACTACAGTCAGTTAAAAATGGACACCGGAAACTTTAATGGGAATAGTAACTAGCACCATAATCTTTGTGTAGTTACTGTAAAGTGTTACTAAAAATAAAAAAAGTCTTGAGGAGAGCGGCTAACAGATGCCAACAGTGTTTACTGAAATTAATAATGATACAAATGCGTCAAGGAATTTAGATTGCAATCAAAAAGGGGTTTGAATGGCTGGCATAATATCAGTTTCCCGCACGGATCTAGCCCAGCGTCGTAAAAAATTACGTCGGCAGCGGCAGATGAAAATTATTCAGGCTATTTGGCGAACCTTTGCTATTACTGGTTTGGCGGGTGGATTACTGTGGATGGCAGTCCAACCAGTGTGGATGCTAAAAGCTCCCAAGCAAATAGTGATGAAATCAGGCAATAAATTACTGTCGGATGAAACAACTCAATCACTGTTGGTGTTATCTTACCCCCAGTCTTTGTGGCGGATTGAACCATCAGCGATCGCTAACTCTCTGAAGAAACAACCAACTATTGCCCAAGCGATCGTGAGACGCCGCCTCTTTCCTCCTGGATTGTTTATCGAAATTCAAGAACGAGTACCAGTAGCAGTAACTCAAACACGTGACAACAAAAAAGTAACTATTGGCTTACTAGATGCCAGTGGAGCCTGGATACCCTTAGAAAAATACACATCACTTAATCCCACTAGGAAATTACCAAATCTCAGAGTAATTGGTTCGCCAAAACAATACTGCCTCTATTGGACTCAAATTCATCAAGCTGTCAGCCAAAGTCCCGTAAAAGTAATGGAAGTTGATTGTCAAAATCCAACGAATTTAATTTTGAAAACAGAATTAGGAAATGTGCATCTCGGCGTTCCAGGCCCCCAGTTGTCTGAACAAATCAAGCTACTCGCCCAAATGCGGCATTTAACAGCAAAATTCAATTCTGGTCAAATAGAGTATATTGATCTGAAAAATCCCGAATTTCCCTTAGTACAAATGAACCAAAAAGATCAAAAATTAACTCCCAAGATCCCTAAAAATATCTAGGGTGTTTAATGTATTGATAGCTCCTAGTAAATTAAGAAGCTTTATGCTGATAAATATATTTATTATTTTCAGTTTTCCCGCAACCCTAACGAAAATTGGCATTAACTTCTAATTAACATGAGAAGATCAATCATATAATCTCCATTGCGAGTAAAAGACCCTCAATTATTACCCTAACATCTATATAGTAGGGTGCAAGATGCGGGACAATCTAATGATGATCTAGAGCATACAAAACACCTTCTGCCCATACGTTCCTCACTAAACCCAGTGCGGAAAAGAGAAAAATGCTTGAGTTTTTCATTAAGATCAGACTCGCTTTTCAGAGTGCACAGATGAAAACGGTTTACACCGCTATCTAAGTGCAGAGCCAAAAGTGTTCTAGCTTGAGTCTATTGAGGACAATTCCAAAGACAGTTTACTGAGGTTGCGAACTGTAACAGAAAATGCCACCCAAAATTGCGTAAGCATTGCTGCTGGGCAATAAATTTGGACTATTCTGTACCGTAATTTTTATTAGGTGACGAAACCTCTTAGGAAATCTTGATTTATTGACTGTACTAGTGAGGGTTCTCGTAGGATAGACTATTGCTCCAACAAAGTGTCCATTAAGACCCCCCAAGCAACAAATTAATCAGGTATAGTCTGACAAGTAAATTCTTGCTTAGTTTAACTTAAGGATAAGTAAGTAGAAGGTAAATTTTGTGTCTAAAGTTGCAATTATCCCCAATGGTGAAACCTATTAACAATATTATTATTGAGGCAGAGAAGATACGCTGTAGTGTGTCTTTACAAGTTATGCCCTCCCCTGAGAATAGTGAAGAGATTAATGTCTGGTTGAAGTTATACAGGTCACTTTTTGATAAATATAGGTATACTTCTCTAGAATTGGCTGTGCGATCGGCTGCCCTAAAAGCTTATCCCATAGCAAATTTTCGCACCGCCAATTCTGTTAGGCTTGGCAGTAGTGAAAATAATAAAGAACAGTGCCATAGTATTGTGGCACTGTCAAACTAAAGTTGACTCTTAGGTGAATAACACCTGAAAAAGTCGTTTATCTACCCTTTCACAAATCCAATGACACTTGATAATAACCAAGGACTTAACTATAAAAATTCCCAATCTACGGGACAGCCGGGGTTCTCTCTGGCAGTTAACTCGACCAATCCCTTTAATAACTCTGGGCTGAACTTCGGACAAAATCACGATAATAAGAAGATTTCTGCGGAAAATAGCCGAATCGGTGAGATTGTCCCTGGTCGAGTGGCCAACATCAAAGTGATTGGTGTCGGTGGTGGTGGTGGCAATGCTGTTAACCGCATGATCGAGTCTGATGTCTCTGGGGTAGAGTTTTGGTCAATCAACACTGATGCTCAAGCTTTAACTCTGGCAGGCGCTCCCAGTCGATTGCAAATTGGACAAAAGCTAACGCGGGGTTTAGGAGCAGGTGGTAATCCTGCCATCGGTCAAAAGGCAGCTGAGGAATCACGGGACGAAATTGCTACAGCATTGGAGGGTGCAGACTTAGTATTTATTACTGCTGGTATGGGTGGTGGTACTGGGACAGGTGCAGCCCCAATCGTGGCCGAAGTAGCTAAAGAAATGGGCGCTCTCACTGTTGGTGTTGTTACACGTCCATTTGTCTTTGAGGGTCGCCGCCGCACCAGCCAAGCAGAACAAGGTATTGAAGGACTAAAAAGTAGAGTAGATACACTGATCATTATCCCCAACAACAAACTGCTGGAAGTGATCCCTGAACAAACACCTGTACAAGAAGCTTTTCGTTATGCAGATGATGTGCTGCGTCAAGGGGTGCAAGGTATTTCTGATATCATCACGATCCCCGGTTTGGTAAACGTTGACTTTGCTGATGTTCGGGCTGTGATGGCAGATGCGGGATCGGCATTGATGGGAATTGGCGTTAGCTCTGGAAAATCTAGAGCTAGAGAAGCTGCGATCGCAGCTATTTCTTCACCGTTACTAGAATGTTCTATTGAAGGCGCAAGAGGGGTAGTATTTAATATTACTGGTGGTACTGACCTCACCTTGCATGAAGTGAATGCTGCCGCAGAAGCAATCTACGAAGTAGTTGATCCCAACGCCAATATTATTTTTGGAGCTGTAATTGATGACAGACTCCAAGGTGAGGTGAGAATTACTGTAATTGCCACTGGGTTTACAGGTGAAGTGCAAGCTGCGGTACAACAAAGCGTGGCTAACGTTCGAGTAGCACCGAATGCCTCGAAGCGACCAACAACACAACAACCCGCAGTTAATCCCCCAACCTCAACTCCAAATTCAAATCCAAATCCAGCTCCAACTCCAATTCCAGAACCAAAAGAAAAAATTGGATTGGATATACCTGATTTCCTGAAAAACCGACGTACACCAAGGAATTAAAAGATTTTGGATTTGAGATTTTAGATTAACTGAGCACTCTCAGGTCAGGCTGAACGCTGTATAAAATCTGCTACTTCCACCAGGGTTTTACCAAGGGCAGGGGTAAGCAATCTTTTGCCATCCCCAATTTTGCCAATTGGTAAAAAACTTGTCAACGCTACTTTATAGAATGAACTTGGGCAGGAGTCTGCTGGCTCACATGGTCAGCTATGCTTCTGGAACAAAAAATCAGGAAGACCTGCCCAAATAGGAATACCTAAGCATAGCCAGTCGTGGACATTGCTACATCTACTCATCGCGATCCATTAAACTTAATATTCGGTATAAGTAATATACTTACTCAAGGCAAGTTGCTTAGAGAACTCACTCACGCAAGTGTCCAAAGGAAGTCTGTTCAATCGATTGAATTACCTGATGACCAAGGAGAGTGCCATCTAGTCGGTCAATCTCGCGAATTCCGGTGGGACTAGTGACGTTAACTTCAGTCAGATAGCCACCGATAATGTCAATACCCACAAAGATTAAGCCGTCTTGACGTAAGCGTTCGGCTAATTGGGTACAGATTTCATACTCTCTTGGGGTAATTTCAGTTTGAGCGACTGTACCACCAGTTGCCATATTATTACGAAAATCAGTTCCACTAGAGAGGCGATTGAGCGCACCAATCGGTTCGCCATTGAGCAGGATGATTCGCTTATCTCCCTCTTTTGCCTCTGGTAAATAGGTTTGTACCATTACTGGCACTCGACCTTGGAGGGTACTGAGTTCGACAATGGAGTTAAAATTGCGATCGCCTGATTGCAAAAATAAAATTCCTTCTCCAGCTTTGTTTCCCAGTGGTTTGAGAACTGCTGCCCCCTTTGCTTTGACAAATTCTCGAATAAACTCCTTATCAGCACTGACAATGGTTTCTGGAATCGCTTTAGTAAACTGGAGGGCATACATTTTTTCATTTGCCCCTCGGATGCCTCTCGGACTGTTAATTAACAGGGTTTTATTTTGGTCAATGTAATCGAGAATATAGGTGGCATACAGGTAGGAATCATTGACTGGTGGATCTGTCCGCATAAATACGGCGTCCATTGTCTCTAAAGAAGTTAATGAGGAATCGCTCAACTCATACCAAGGATTCACCGCTACCCAGCGTCTCTCCACCAACTGCACTGGTACAACTTCAACTCGCTGTAGAAAAGCCCAAGCTTTGCCCTCCACCACACTCAGCAACTTTGCTTGAGTCACCCAGACTTCGTGTCCCAGGATTG
>NZ_JAWJTF010000134.1:16888-22175 GCF_048836525.1 Nostoc sp. CALU 546 | reverse complement strand
ATGAGCAATGTGCTTTACCCTACCCACGTATTTGTATCATTATTAAAGTGAAATGGTATTAGGACATTTTGAAAACACCAAGGCTAGGAATAGTAATACTTTTACCTCCTGCCTCCTGCCTCCTGCCTCCTGCCATAACTTAAATAATTATTCCTATAAAAATCAACATCTAGTGATGAGATACCGGAAAATTACTGGTATTACCTGAAAAGTTTATCAAAAAAAATTGTGAGTTCCCCTGAACCGGAATGTGGTTTAACTAAGGCAAGCTAGCTCTAGAAGTATCTTAAAGAAATAAATTTATGTCTCGTCTAAAACGCACATCCCGCATTTTAGAAAAAGCTCAGTTAAGATCCGCCGGACTAAAGTCGATTGTTCCAAGCATTAAATTTGATGAAAATCATAATCTGGAAAAAATGATTGAGTCAATTGAGCAATTACGTAACAAACTTGATGTTTATAATACTGCTCTGTCTGTGGTTGACTCTTCTAGAACTGAAATTGAAGAAATGGAAAAAAATTTGAGTCAGCTTTCTGAGAAAATGCTGATGGTTGTTGCAATCAAATACGGCAAAGACAGCCGTGAATATGAGATGGCGGGTGGTGTTCGCAATAGCGATCGCATCCGCAAAATCAGATCAAGCCGCTTGAAAAATGTTGCAGAACAAGCCTCAGATGAGAATAATAAAACTGCATAGTTGTAGGAAATATGCCCTGCCCTGAGTGAGTTAGAAAGAAATCCTCATGTAGAGACGCGATTTATCGCGTCTTAAAAAAAACAATCATCTACACCAATAACCCTTAACTAAAGCGTAGTAGGAGATAGATAACGGGAAAAGTCAGTGTGTGGATAATATCTGCTAATATAAGTACTTTAATTACATTTGCACTAATCAAATTTGTAAATCCTGAACTATATAATTACTCAACTTAAGTATTAAATAAATAGATTACCAATAGTTTAGGAAAAGCAAAAACGTGAATCGTTTCAAAAAGCTATCCTCAATTGCGTTCCTGTTATTAGCCTTCATTTATCCGCCTGCTTTGGCTGAAGCTAAGGATAATACTCTAAATCATGTTCTCAATGAACAGAGTATTGACGCACAGACAAATTTAGTTGGAGAGCAAAGTGAAGAACTTTTGTTAGCTCACCGACGGAATCGACGACGTTATCATAGACGGCAACGAAGTGGAAGATATTATTATCAACGCCAGCGAAATCGACGACATCATTATAGACGACGCTATCGTTCCATACGTTATAAAGGACAACGATATCGTCGTGGAGAATGGGAACTTGTGCGTGATCGTCATGGACGATTAATGTATGATTGGCAGCGTTAATAGTAAAACTTACACCCAATTCTTCCAGAGAATCTTTACGCGTAAATCCTAATTTAGACAGACTTGTTTGAGATAAGTAAAATTATTGAAAATGGGAAAAACTAAACTATATGAAGAAAATTAACTAGGCTAAAACCCTCTTTAATCCTAGCTTCTGTCCTTCGGCTTGGTGCAGCAACATAATTGATAATTTAACCCCAATCTCACTGTTAGAGCGTTGCTCCCTGACTAAAATCCTAATTTTTCTTGAACTACTGCTTCATCTTTAAAGCCGACTAGCACAGCTGTTCCATCTTTGACAAAAAGTGGACGTTTGAGAAGCATTGCATCGTGAGTGAATGCGTCAATCCACTGTTCATCAGTCCAAATCTTTTTTTGATCTCCTAAAGCGCGGTAGGATTGGCCAGAGGTATTTCGCATGGGAGCAAAACCCAAAGACTTTACCCAGTTTTGAATCATCTCATGGGTTGGCGGTATATCTTTGGTGTTGATAAACTCATAGTCAATGTTGTTGTGTTGGAGCCACGTTAAAGCTTTTTTGCAAGTGCTGCAATTGGGAATTCCGTAGACTTGAATAGACATAAAACAATTAAACAACAATCTCCATATATGACATAGCTGGTGTAACTTCTGCAATCCTCCTGTCTTTGAATCTCTGCGGCAAAAATACAAAGACGCGATAAATCGCCGTCTCTACAATAATCAGTTTGTTGTAGAGACGGCGATTCATCGCGTCTCTTGCCTTAGCAATTCATCGAGTCTCTCACCTTAACCAAACAGCATTGGTTAGCACGCCAGCAAAATCAGCACATAATACATACAGCTAGCGTCCACCAAAAGCCACCCATGCAGCAAAATAACCAAACCGCCGTTGAATTCCGCGATGTTACCTTTAGCCGCAATCATCGCCCCTTGGTGTCAAATCTCAATTTCACCATCCGCCAAGGGGAAGCACTGGTATTACTTGGGCGCAGTGGTAGCGGCAAAACCACCACAATGAAATTAATTAATCGCCTATTTACACCTACACAAGGCGAAGTTTTATTTGATGGCATTCCCACAACTCAGTGGGATGAAATTAAACTGCGGCGAAAAATTGGTTACGTCATTCAAGAAATTGGTTTATTTCCCCATTTTACAGTTGAACGCAATGTGGGTTTAGTTCCTTCTTTGGAAGGTTGGCAATCTAAACAAATTAAAACGCGGGTTTATGAGTTGCTGCAATTGGTAGGCTTAGAACCAGCACAATTCGCCGGACGTTACCCGCACGAACTTTCGGGAGGACAAAGGCAAAGAGTCGGGGTAGCCAGGGCTTTAGCGGCAGATCCGCCTGTGTTGTTGATGGATGAACCCTTTGGCGCACTTGATCCAATTACGCGCTTAGAATTGCAACAAGAGTTTCGGCATTTGCAGCAAGAGTTAGGCAAAACTGTTGTTTTCGTCACCCACGATATCCAAGAAGCCTTGGTTTTGGCATCAAGAATTGGTTTAATGTATGGCGGAGAATTGGTAGTATTGGGGACAACAGATGAATTTATGCGATCGCAACACCCAGAAAGTCTCGCCTTTCTTCAATGTCTGCGTTCCCTGCAAGATACTCTATGAAAAATTTCTTCCTCGTTAAGTATGCCCCAGAAATTCTTCAGCATACTCTCGAACACCTATTTTTAGTAGGCATTGCCATTGGAATTGCCATACTTGTAGGCATTCCATTAGGTATTTTAATTACACGTAAAACTTATCTCCGCCAACCAATTCTTGGCATAGCGAATATTCTCCAAACTATTCCTAGTTTGGCACTGTTTGGCTTACTGATTCCTGTTCCGATAATTGGCGGAATTGGTGCAGTACCAGCAATTGTTGCCCTGACTGTATATTCATTGCTGCCGATAATTCGTAACACTTACACAGGTATTACTGGCGTCGATCCAGCAATTCGGGAAGCTGGGAGAGGAATGGGGATGACAGATAGACAGTTGTTATTGCAAGTTGAGATTCCCTTGGCAATGGGAGTAATTTTAGCAGGAGTGCGAGTAGCAACAGTAATTGCTATTGGTATTGCAACTATTGCAGCAGCAATTGGTGCTGGTGGTTTGGGAGTGTTTATTTTTCGTGGGATATCTGTTGTAAATGATCAGCTAATTTTAGCTGGTGCAGTTCCGGCGGCAGGAATTGCATTACTGGCTGACTTTGCAATTGGCTGGATGGAGAATAAATTAAAAATTAAAAGTTAACTATGTCCGCCAGATTACGTCCGCCAGATTACGTCCGCCAGGGATTGTAAATCCCTGTCTCATAGCTAAAGTCCTCTGAAGAGGACTAAAGAGCGCGGAAAATTTTCAGTCTACTTCAGAGGTTGTTTGAAAAGTCCTCTTGTCGGTATCAAAAGTTTTAGATCCCCCTAAATCCCCCTTAAAAAGGGGGACTTTGACTCCAGTTCCCCCCTTTTTAAGCTACGGTGTACACACAAGTCGTTTTGACCCCCTCTAACTCCCCCTTGGCAAGGGCTACGGTGTACACACAAGTCGAATTACCCCCCTTAATCCCCCCTTGCCAAGGGGGGAAATAGAAAATCCAGTTCCCTCCCCTTTGCAAGGGGAGGGTTAGGGTGGGGTAATCCGACAGACTGGTTGTGATTCTATAACTTGTGTGTACACCGTAGCCTTTTTAAGGGGGGTTAGGGGGGATCAAAAGTGCCTAAAGTTACAGAGAGAAACTTTTCAAACATCCTCTCAGTAGACTTGAGCAATTAGTCTCTGAATTATATTCTCTGGCGGGTGAACAACACCTAATCAGTACGCTATTTTTGGCTTAAGTTGACACGCATGAGCAATGTGCTTTACCCCTACAGCTGACCATCGAAGAACGATTAATAAAAGGCTGAAACGACCCATTCTCGTATATTCATACGATGAGTTGTACAGTGCGTAAGTCCTATACTTGTAATACATCTTCTAAAATCTAATTTATATAATGACCTCTCATGAAAAGATTTTTAGCACTTTGTTTTTTAACTTTTGCCTTGTTATTGGTAATCACTAGCTGTACGCCAAATTCAAATAGTAATAACGGTGGCAATATTATTCTTGCTTCCAAAGATTTTACTGAACAAGATATTTTAGGTGAACTATTAGCACAGCAAATTGAGGCGACAACTAATTTAAAAGTAGATCGTCGCCCTCGTTTGGGTGGTTCTTTTGTTTGTCATAGTGCTATTACTGCTGGCAAAATCGACGCATATATTGAGTATACAGGCACAGCTTTTACTGGAATTTTAAAGCAAAAAGCAGTTAATGACCCCAAAGAAGTTTATGAAAGATTAAAACAAGCATACTCCCAGCAATTCAATCTGGAAGTGATGCCAAGCTTGGGTTTTGAAAATACTTTTGCAATGATTATCCGGGGTGAAGATGCCAAGCGCAACAACATTGAAACTCTCTCTCAAGCTACTCAATATACACCAAAGTGGCGTGGCGGTTTCGGTTATGAATTTTTAGAACGAGAAGATGGTTTTCCAGGATTAGCTAAAACTTACGATTTACGTTTTGCCAAATCTCCTCAAATTATGGACTTGGGTTTAATATATCGTGCTTTGATTCAAAAACAGGTGGATATGGTGGCGGGTAATTCTACTGACGGACAAATTTCGCGCTTGGGTTTATTTGTACTCAAGGATGATAAAAAGTATTTTCCACCTTATGAAACAGTGCCTATTGTCCGACAAGAAATATTAAAAAAGTATCCTGAATTAAGAACTGCGATCGCCTCACTTGCTGGAAAAATTTCGGCAGATGAAATGCGACAGTTAAATTATTTAGTTGAGGGAGAATTACGTGATATTAAAGATGTTGTCCAGGAGTTTCGGAAATCAAAGAGATTAAATTGAAGGAGGCAGGAGGCAGGAGGCAGGGGGCAGGGGGCAGAGGGCAGGGGGCAGGGGGCG
>NZ_JAWJTF010000134.1:0-16799 GCF_048836525.1 Nostoc sp. CALU 546 | reverse complement strand
GAGGGGGAGGGCGAGGAGGTCAGGAGGCAGAGGGCAGGGGGCAGGGGGCAGGGGCCAGGAGGCAGAGGGCAGGGGGAGAGAAAGTCGTTTTGCAGGAGTGAAATTGGATAATTTATTTCTTGGAGTTCCCTAATAGAGAATGTTTTTATAGCCGTGGGAGCGTTCTTCAATTCCCCCGGTTGATCCAAACGCCTCTGAGTCCAGCTGCTTTAGCTGCATAATAGTCTTCTACAATGCTATCGCCGATATGCCACGCCGCCTCTGGGGAACATTTATGTTTATCTAAGGCAATGGCAAAAATTTGAGGATCGGGTTTAGCTGCACGTACCTGGGTAGAAATGGTGACGGAGGTAAAAAACTCTCTCAATCCCAAACTTTGTAATACTGAGTAAATCCGGGAATCAAAATTGGACAGCACCCCCAAGCTAACTCCCAACCGCCGCCAGTTGATTAAAGCTGGTAAGACATCGGGATAGACAAACCACGGTTCACCAGTGCCAAAGTGAATGTAAAGTTCACTAAAAAAAGCTGAAAAGTCAGAAAATTCCTTGAGAACACCTGCCCTTTCAAAAGTGTTCAGGGCAATTATCCGCCACCAATCAAACTCGCGCTGGGGAATATCTTGCAATTCTGCATCTGGGAATATCGGCGGCGGCGCTGCTTTAAAGCTTTCGATGAAGGCTGTATTCAATGTTTCGGCTGAAACTGTAACATCAAATTCCTGGGCTATCTGACTATAAACTTTGCCCACACTACCTTTGACATCGAAGAGTGTACCCACAGCATCTAAAAAAATAACTTTCGGTTGTTCCATTAAAGTTTGAAAATTTTGAATGTTGAATTTAGATTTTGGCTTGTTAAGAGCTTCTGTGGGTAGAGTCTAGCATCTGCTCAGTAGGTTGGCAGAAATAAAGCAAATAACCGTAAATTTGTTGGTTCTTTACCAACACCCTTCAGGAGTCCAGAGTGCTGTTAGCCGTAGCGGGGCGTTTAGCCCGTGTTGAGTGCTGAGTGGTAAATCTCACTTCTTTACTCGGAACTGTTTTACCCAATGACCAATGACAAATGACCAATGACAAATGACCAACCTAAAGTTACCGAGAAAGTGTTTCTATTATCGGACGGGCTAGCCAATTAAAACCAACTTTAAGCTGATGCTCTAAAGTTGGCAACCTATATAAATAGGCAACGCGACGGGCGACGTATGCCAAGGGCCCATCTAATTTAATTCCCAAACCAGTGAGAGTGGCGTTGTCTATTCCTAATGCCATCATTTCTCCTAACTGTTGGTAATGAAAGGGAAGGATGGGGCGATTAGTTAGAGTTGCCCAGATATTCCAAGCAGTATAATCAGCTTGTTGAAAAGCTGCTTGTGCGGTAGCGGGGACTTGTTGTCCTTCAGCATCATGACAGTCTGCTAAATCTCCCAAGGCAAAGATTTCTGGATGATCAAGAACTTGCAGATTGGATGTAGTGGTGATTTGACCACGCTGATTTTGCTTGAGAGGAAGAGATTTCACTACGGGCGCAACCCTAGTTCCCACAGTCCAAATTACTAAATCTACGGGAATCGTGTCTAACTGGTTTTTGTACTCTAGGGAAATGCTATTTTGCTCGATTGATTCTACTTTGGTTTCTAAATCAAGAAACACACCACGGGTTTCTAAAGCTTTCTTTGCTGCTTCCCGGTTAAACTCTGGGGAAGTTCGCAAAATTTGATCGGCGATTTCAACAATCCGAAAGCGTCCTCTTTCGCCTAGTCGGTCGGCTAACTTACAGGCTAACTCTACACCACTGTAGCCAGCCCCAACGATCGCTACCCGAATTTTATCAGCATCCGATTCTTCTAAAAATCGCAAGCGTTCTTCTAAACGATAAGCATCAGAGATTGTCCGGAATGTGTAAGCGTAGGCTGCTGCACCAGGTACTAAATCTAGCGGTGTCTCACCTCCTAGCGCCAGCACTAAGCGGTCGTAAGGGATTTCCGGGCCTTCTTGTATATTTACCCGTTGCTGGTCGATGTCAATTCCAGACACAACCCCTTGATAAAAACGCACCCCTGTGCCTTGTAAAATTTCTTCAAAGGGTGGGGCAATTTCCCAGGTTTGCACTTCGCCAGTGAGTAATTCGTAAAGTAAAGGAGAGAATAGGAAGCGATCGCTTTGATCTACTAGAACAATTTCGGGTTTTTGCGTAGATTCCCAAGGTAATTGGCTTAAGCGCAGGGCTGTGTAAAGACCACCAAAGCCTCCACCAAGGATACAAATTCTAGAAGTTTGTTGAGTCATCTATTCTATCTGTGGAACAGTCAATACTAGTTGAGCAACTAACTTCAGGGTAACTGAAAGTTTAGATTTCAAAACCCTTCATTTGTATGAAGGTTCCCATATTTTTATCAAGAAAGGCAGAGGGCAGTTCTGAAGGAAGTCAGGAGGAATAAAGCTTCCAGCACGTGATCGGAGCAAACTTGGGTTTAAGACAAGAACACCAAATTTTTATTTGGTGGCTTTTATTCAGGAGGGTACTGAATCCCCAACTGAGGTAAGACATTCTGCCCCCTGCCCCCTGCCTCCTGCCTCCTGCCCCCTTCCCTACTTAGGTAAAACCTGTCGTAGTGCTGCTAAAAGTTGGTCAACACTTTCTTTACGACTATTAAAGCCCATCAATCCCACGCGCCAGACTTTACCCGCAAGTTCACCAAGACCACCGCCAATTTCAATATTATGTTCATTGAGTAACTGCTGTGCGATCGCTTTCCCATCTACCCCTGCTGGTATGCAAACAGTGGTCAGCGTTGGTAATCTATACTCTTGCTCAACGTGCATACTCAGCCCTAAACTCTCTAAGCCTTCCCAGAGATACTCTACGTTCTTTTGATGCCGCTGCCAGGAATTTGCTAACCCCTCTTCTGCAAGCAAACGTAGTGCTTCCCGCAATGCATAGTATAAATTAATGGGTGCTGTATGGTGATAGGTGCGTTCAGTACCCCAATACTTGCCCAGCAACAACATATCTAAATACCAGTTTGCAACTTTCGTTGGGCGCTGTTGCAATTTCTCAACTGCACGCGCACTCATGGTAAAGGGCGAAGCACCAGGCGGGCAACCCAACCCTTTTTGGCTACAACTATAGGCGAGGTCAACTCCCCAAGCATCTAAAAACAACGGGACACCACCCAGACTTGTCACCGTATCTATTAACAGCAAAGTGCCAAATTCATGACACAAATCAGCGACCCCTTCCAACGGTTGACGTGCGCCAGTGGAGGTTTCAGCATGAACTAAAGCTAAAATAGCTGGACGATGGGTTTTTAGGGCAGTTTGGAGTTCATCAAGATTGAAAACTTGTCCCCAAGGTTTGGTAATAGTTCGCACATCAGCACCATATCGTCCAGCCATATCCACGAGGCGATTACCGAAGTAACCAGCGACACCAATCAAAACTACATCACCAGGTTCTACAGCATTGGCAATGGTTGCTTCCATTGCCGCTGTTCCCGTACCGCTGACTGCAATGGTGAGTGGGTTTTCTGTTTGCCAGACGTAGCGTAGCAACGACTGAATTTCATCCATGAGTGCGAGAAAAGCTGGGTCAAGATGCCCAACCGGCGAGGTATTCATCGCTTGGAGAACTGTGGGATGGGCATTGGATGGCCCAGGGCCCAACAGCAGACGGGATGGGATTTCTAGCGGTTTGAGTTGCAAGCGCCCAGAGTCGTTGATTGAAATTGTTTGCGTCATAATCTGTCTTCGCCTAGAGGATACTTACCGGATCATATAGGAATCCGATTTGATTCCTGAACTTACTTGTGTAATGAGGAAATAGGAAAGAAGCAATATGTACACTCACCGAAAGTCAAGATTATTTATATGCCAATACAGTTCAGAATGAGCAACAAAACCCTTGTAGAGACGGCGATTCATCGCGTCTTCAAAGACAAATTATCTACACCACTAACCTTAACCCAAGCGTATTGATTTATATGCAGAATTTAAAAGTGCTTTACTGGGATTTGTGGATGATGCAGAATTCTACCTAAGAGTTTGCTCCTCCTGCCTCCATCCTAAATAGCTTTCATTGGCAGACTGATAACGAATGTCGCTCCCTGTCCAATTCCTGGACTTTCGGCCGAGACAGTGCCACCGTGTAATTCTACCAAGTGACGGACGATCGCTAATCCTAATCCTAATCCACCATGCGATCGCGTGGTGGAACTGTCAGCTTGACGAAAGCGTTCAAATACATGGGGTAGGAATTCGGCAGCAATTCCCCCTCCCGTATCACTCACCCGAATTTCCACGTAAGATTCAATCCGCTCTAATTGCACATCAACTCTTCCGCCCTTGGGTGTAAACTTGACGGCGTTAGAGAGCAAATTCCACACAACCTGTTGCAAGCGGTTGGCATCACCCACAACTACCTCTACTTCCGGGTCGAATCTACAGTTAATGCTAATCTCTTTCGCCTGGGCTGCTGGGTACACAGTATCGATTGCCGCCTCTACAAGTGGTACAAGTTTTACCCGATTCATACTTAGATTGAGAGTGCCTCTAATAATCCGTGACACATCTAGAACATCTTCAATCAGTTGCGCCAGAGATTTAGTGTTCCGCTCAATTGTCTCTAGTGCGCGACCAGTCATAGTTTCATCAAACTTGCGAGTTCTAAGTAGCTGTGCCCAGCCCAGGATAGCGTTTAGTGGTGTACGGAGTTCATGGGAGAGTGTGGCCAGAAACTCATCCTTCATGCGGCTTGCTGCTTCTGCATCGGCGCGTGCTGCTTGTTCGCGCTCAAGGAGTAATTCGCGTTCTTGCTCTGCTAACTTATGAAGTGTAATATCTGTAATTAGGGCAACAAATCCTGCAACTTTTCCCTGCTGACTAAACTGGGGAATATAAGTAACATTCATGTAATGGTTTGTGCCATCTTTATGAGGTAATTGGGTTTCATAAGTTACCTGCTCTCCTGAAAGTACTGTTTCTACATAAGGGAGAATTGACTGATAAACCGACTCTCCCAAAATTTCTCTAATGTGTTTACCAGAAATTTCCGAAGCAGGAAGCCCAAACCAGTGTTCATATCCTTTGTTATTAAAGCGATAACGCTGCTCACCATCAACATAAGAAATCTGGACGGGTACAGCGTTTGTAATCAGGCGCAGTTCATCTTCTCGTTGACGCAGTGCTGTTTCTGCTCTTTTGTATTCTGTGATGTCGCGTTGAGTTCCCCACGCTCTAACTAAAAGGCCATTTTCGACAACTCCCACCAGATTATTCAAAAAATATTTAGAATTACCTTGCTTATCTATTTCGTGGGATTCTGCATCGATTAGTCGGTAGTTAGAACGGATAAAATTACGCAGGTATGCAATATTATGTGGATCGGAGGCAACAAGAAAATCTCCTAGTCTGACGCCGATAATTTCTTCGGCACGAGAACAGCCATACATCTGCGCCATCACATTGTTGCATTCTGCCAGATAAACATATTGGTAAAAATGTTGAATTTGTTCATCTTCTGGACAATCTACTGAAATTGGTACTTCCAGTTCGATGCACCAAATACCTTCTGAACTATGCTCTAAAAAAGTGCGGTAGCGTTCTTCGCTTTTAGAAAGGGCAAGCTCTGCTTGTTTGCGTTGACTTAAATCAAGTACAAAAGAGATAATTTCGTTAGGATTATTTTCTGACAAAGCAGAACCTAACAGGATAGGAACGCGACTGTTATCTTTGCGGATGTATTCGTTCTCAAAGGGCTGACATACACCTTTGGTTGTGAGTTCTGCGTAGGCGTAGCCCGCCGTAGGCATCGCACTGTTGTTAGCTTCAATATATTCTGGTGGTATCATATCGCGCCATCGGACTCGCCCTGCTTGCAAATCCTCCTGGGAATAACCTACCATCCGTAAAAAAGCATCATTAGCCTCTGCGATCGCTCCATCCATATTGGTTACAATTACCCCAATAATGTTGGACTCTATCAACCTTCTAAACCTTGCCTCGCTCACCTGTAGCTTCTGCAAACTCGTTTGAAGATGTTGTTTGGCAGTGCGTAACTCTGAGTTCAGCAAATTAATAATTGTTGTCACAACCACAAATAAGCCTAACCGCAGTATGTTGTCTAGACTTGCAACCAGGAGCGAAAACACTGGCTCTAAGAAAAAGTAACTGACGGCTAAAGTAGATAAAGCAGTCGCCAGCAACCCTGCTTCCATGCCGCCATACCAGGCACTAACCGCCACGGCAGCAAAAAACAGCAGGAAAATACTTGATTTCAGTAATGGCTGTAGCAATAGTGTTAGTAGCAATACGCTACCAACAGCCAATAGTGCCACAGCATAGGGTGCTAGAAGGGAACGTGTTCCTTTCAATTTAGCTTCTCCTTATATGCAGCTAGCTAAAGGATTATTCCCAAAATCAGCTAGAAAATGCGTAGGCAAGCTTGTCGTAGACATCGCTCAACATCTATTATGCATCGAAAAAATACACACCTAAGCAGTTGCTTGCTGCGAATCTATCTAAAGTAGTAAAATAGAGTTTTAGCAAAGGTTGAATAAGCTGATAATTGTCGCTCTAATTGTATATGTTTTATTTTTGAGTCTCCGTCAAAAAGTATAGATTTATTAAGTTTTGAAATTAATTCCCTTGAGTATATAGGTCATCATTTCACCTTTACCTTTCACCTGAATTAAACCTCGTTTTTCCAATAAGTATTTATCCTTTAAAAGCTGATAACTTGCTTCACAAACCTGGATACTACCTGCAAT
Organism: Nostoc sp. CALU 546; assembly: GCF_048836525.1. Taxonomy (NCBI): domain Bacteria; kingdom Bacillati; phylum Cyanobacteriota; class Cyanophyceae; order Nostocales; family Nostocaceae; genus Nostoc; species Nostoc sp. CALU 546. Next base: position 10,033 of record NZ_JAWJTF010000134.1, on the reverse strand, counting down.
ACCATGCGATTCCATTCTACTTGCCGTATTGACTGTATCTCCCCAAAGGTCATAGGCAAACTTTTTCAGCCCAATCACCCCTGCGACTACTGGCCCTGTACTAATGCCAACGCGGATGCAAAAGGATTGGTTATTTTCTTCATTAAATGTAGCTACAGCCTTTTGCATATCCAAGGCCATATTAGCTATTGCTGGAGCATGATTGTTAGACTGATTTGGCAACCCTGCAACAGCCATATATGCATCGCCAATAGTTTTGATTTTCTCTACCCCGTGACGTTCTGCCAATTGGTCGAACAAACAGAATATTGTATTTAATAGCTCGACTAATTCCGCAGGAGATGTCCGACTTGAAAGTTCTGTAAAGCCAACAATATCGGCAAATAGCACCGTAACTTCTAGAAAACTATCGGCAATAGTTGTCGGTTGTTGTTTTAATTGTTCCGCAATCATCTCTGGCAGAATATTTAGTAGCAGCCGTTCTGATTTGTACTGCGCTAGTTCCATTGCTTTACGGGCGTAAAATTCTTTTTTTCGCAAGCGCTCGTATAAATAGACAGAGAAGACACAAATCATGCAAGTCCAAAATAAATATAAACCCTGCTCAATGTAGAAAGCTGATGGATGGGTTAATTGGGGACTATACAATAAATATAAAACTAAATAGCAAATAATTGTGCCTATTTGTGATATTAAATGTAACCACCATTGTACTGGAACGATTGTAGCCTGAGTGAGAAACATCAGAGTCCAGATATTACTTCTAGGTTCTAGATTATTAAACAGCAAAGCTACATCAATTTGGACGGCACAAGTTACAGACCAACATAAACTCAAAAAAATTAAATTTGGGTAACGACTACCTATAGAGGTTTTACATAAACCCCAAAAAATGAGAGTGAATAATTCTACTACAATACCGATTTTAAAAGCATATATCTTGCCTTGTAATTGGGAATTTGCCCATAGAAAAAAAGCGATTAAAGTCAAGCCAGATACCAACATAATCTGTGCCTGTAATTGCAGCCGTTTCAGCAAAAAACTCTGTCGCTGTTCTTTGTAGGATTCGGCAAGGTTATTGTTGGTTTGCCGATAGGACATTCCGTGACTAATGAGCGCATCGAGTTGGTTTTTGTCGGAATTAATTGGATGAATCATGCACTTTTTGCGTTATTAGTAATCAATAGACTAGGGAGTAAAGAAGGGAATAGGGTGCAGGTTACAGGGTACAGATTATTCCCTATCACCTGTCACCTCTCACCTCTCCCCTAATCCCAATGCCCAATGCCCAATGCCCAATACTCATGGCTCGTACCCCTACATTAAATTTTGATCGTGGCACATTAATTCTCCATCCACCACCACGTGGCAAAGGTTGGATGGACTATGCGACGTGGGATGATAGAGTTGAAAAATTCCGCATTCCAGCAATTAGATACCGATCGCTAGTAGAAGCACTACAAGCGGAAGATGTTTATTTTATCGATGAGGCGAAGGAATTCTATCCTGTAGACTTGGTTCCCACTCTGGAAATGGAACCCTATCCCCACCAAACTGAGGCGCTAGCGGCTTGGAAACTGGCGGGTAGGCAGGGGGTTGTTGTGCTGCCTACGGCGGCGGGAAAGACTTATTTGGCGCAAATGGCGATGCAGTCAACGCCGCGCACGACGCTGATTGTAGTGCCAACTTTAGATTTAATGCATCAATGGTATGCACACTTAGTAGCGGCTTTCCCCGATGCTGAGGTGGGATTGCTGGGAGGCGGTTCGCGGGATAGAACGGCTATCTTAGTTGCAACTTATGATAGTGCAGCAATTCACGCTGAGACGTTGGGTAATCAATATGCGTTGATTGTTTTTGACGAATGTCATCATTTACCCACAGATTTTAATCGGGTGATTGCTGAATATGCGATCGCACCTTATCGCTTGGGACTCTCCGCCACACCAGAACGCACCGATGGCAAACACGCTGACTTAAATATCCTCATTGGTCAAGAAGTATATCGCAAACGCGCCGAAGATTTGGCGGGAAAAGCCTTAGCAGATCATGAAATTGTCCAAATTAAGGTAAAGTTATCGCAACTTGAGCGGGAAAGATACAACCAATTAATTCAAACCCGCAATGACTTTTTGAAGCAATCCAAGATTTCTTTAGGGAGTCTGCAAGGTTGGCAAATGTTCGTACAAATGAGTGCGCGATCGCAATCTGGACGGAGAGCGATGTTAGCGCATCGAGAAGCGAAAGATATTGCTTTGGGTACTGATGGTAAATTGCGAATTCTAATTAATTTATTAGCAGAACATTATCCAGCAAGAATTTTGATTTTCACTGCTGATAATGCAACAGTTTATCGGATTTCTCAAGAGTTGCTAATTCCGGCAATTACTCATCAAACTCCTGTGAAAGAACGGCATGAGATATTAACAAAGTTTCGAGAGGGTCAATATAATACTTTGGTTGCTTCTCATGTGTTGAATGAAGGGGTAGATGTGCCGGCGGCAACTGTTGCAATTATTTTATCGGGAACTGGTTCGGCTAGGGAGTATACTCAGCGATTGGGGAGGATTTTACGGAAGGGGAATATTGAGAATAAACAGGCGATTTTATATGAAGTAGTGGCGGAGGATACGAGTGAAGAAGGGACTTCGGCTAGGCGAAGGGGGGAGAGGAAAGTAGAGGGAGAAAAGAAAGGAAAGTTACAGGTTGTGTATGGGAGTGGGAAGGAAAAAAGTTTGAAGGCTGCGGAACAGATAGAAATTAATTATTCAACCGGAAATCCAAAATCTAAAATCCAAAATTCAGCAGATGTTACCGACAGATTTACTGATGCATCGCCAAAACGGCGAGGAGATCATCCCGAAGAGACTGAAGATTGATCAAAAAACTTCGGAGTTGGCGATTGAGTTAATTAATTATTTTCAATCAGCAGTGGGTAAAACTCAAGGTGTGCTTGAGCGACAACTGACTGATTTTGAAGGAGATTCAACAGATTATCGGGTGAAGCGGGGATTAGCTTATATTCTCAAAAGCAGTTTTTGCACTTTTGAAGTGGTTAGTCCTCTGGAACCACAAATGTTAAGAGAACGAGTGTTTTCTCTAGCTGCAAAGTCTGTTTCTAGTCGAGAATCAACACAAGTTACTCTGAGTAAAATTGCTGATGAGTTAACTCAAGAACTTGAGCGGGAAGTTTTAACAGAACAGGTTCGGAATGGACTATATGCTGATCTATCTGAAAATAAGATTTTGACAGTCTTTGATGCACCAACAGCACCAGATTTGTTAAATAGATATAACTTATCTCAAGTGCAGGGTGTATTTTATAAAGCCAGTCAACTTGTATTAAATGCCCACCGGAACGTTCCGGGAGAATATAAGCTGTTATTTCGCTATCTGAAGTTGTTTCAATTGATGGCTTATATTGAGGGTGATGCTGACCACGGGTTTACAATTACCATTGATGGGCCGACGAGCTTGTTTAATCCTAGTACACGATATGGGTTAGCGATCGCAAAACTTATCCCCGCCTTACTGCACGTTACTAAATGGAGTCTTTCTTCCATTCTCAAAACCCGCGATGCTTATACAAATAGTTGGAAAACTGGACGTTTCACCCTCAATTCCGAATGTGGTTTAGTATCGCACTATCCACCGGGAAAGCCTTACGATAGTATGCTAGAAGCATCCTTTGCTGATAAATGGGATGCGTTGAAAAGTGGTTGGGCATTAGAGCGAGAAGTTGATTTGATACCAATCCCTGGTAGTGTGATGATTCCCGATTTTCGCTTAGTGCATCCTGATGGACGGACTTTCTTATTAGAAATTGTTGGGTATTGGCGGCCTGAATATTTACAAAAAAAGTTTTCTCAGGTGCGGCGGGCTGGACGTGATGACTTAATTTTAGCAATTTCCGAGCGACTGAATTTAGAAAAAGCGGGAGTCAAATTAAATGATGTCCCCGCCAGAATTGTTTGGTTTAAAGATAAATTATTACCAAAAGCTGTGTTAGCTGTGATGGATTAACTCATCTCACGGCTACGAAAAATCCCAAGTCTTTCCGACACGCTGCTGTGAATGCTCCTTTTGGTAAATACAGAAATCATACTTAGAAAATAGATATCTGGCGACAATTTATGTTGGCAGTGTATCTATTTACCTTATGGTGAATGTATCATAAGTTAAGTATTAAATAACTCTGAATACTATTTAGCGATCGCCTTTATTTAAAGAGTTAAATATTGAGATATATAGCTTTCATCGATCAACACATTTATCAGCCATAATAACTTATGGTAAATTAGTTACCAATCTTGTGTTTTCCATAGAGATTATTTGGTGCTAAATTTGAATAAATTAATTAAATATCCAATGTAAAAAAATGAACTATTCTTCTTACTTATCTATATGATTTTAATCATTTAAATTTAGATAAAAAACTCAAAAAAGATAGAATATTAATATAACTAAAGTATATTTAAACCAACCAAAAGGCAGATTAAATAAACTATAATTACTTTTAATATATTGAGTACAAAACAAAGGGCGTTACGACTGTAGGGTGCAACTTACCTAAAGACATAGGTGATCGCAGAGTAAGAGTTTTAGTTTTTACTCTGTGTTTATTTATCAAAAAAAATAAAGAAGCCAGCCGTCAAAATTCAGCTTTATATCAAGCAACTGGCTAGTAATATAGAAGCTTTAAGATGATGTTTAAAAAGTCCTCTTGTCAGTAGTAAAACGTTCTAGATCCCCCTAAATCCCCCGATAAATTGGGGGACTTTGACTCCGGTTCCCCTCTTTTTTAAGGCTACCGTGTATACACAAGTTGAATTACCCCCCTTAATCCCCCCTTGTAAAGGAGGGAAACCGGAAAATCTTGTTCCCTCCCCTTTGCAAGGGGAGGGTTAGGGTGGGGTAAAACTGACGCATAAACCAGGTGAGTAAACTACTTCAGACTTGTGTATACACCGTAGCTTTTTAAGGGGGGTTAGGGGGGATCTAAAGTGCCTAAAGTTACAGAGAAATGCTTTTCAAACATCCTCTAACAACCATCGTCATTCAAAAACTAAATTTCGGCACCTGCTTTTGATTCAGCACCCATTGGCGAAACATAATCGCGGAAAAGAGTAATCTGTTGCTCAAATTCTAATCCTTGAATTCTGCCAAACAACGCTTTAGCTTCTGAAGAAAGTTGATAATCATCAGGCATGGGAATAATAGTGGCATTTTCCATACCTTGAGATAATCGATACCAAAACAGTAGCTTGGTAGTATCACCCAAAGAACCATATTCACGAGAAATTTGGGTATCCACTTTATTAATCAAATCACGCTGAACTTGTAATTGTTGTTCGTGAGACAATTCCTTAACTTGATTAAACAAACCTTCAGCGATTTCTGAAGAAGCAGTGCTAGCACCAGGAGCGGCTGGCGTAATTGAACCACCTATTTCTTTATAGATAAACCAAAATAAAGCGAGTTGTTGATCCACATTTAAGTTTTGCCAAGCCTGAGTATGTTCACGAATAGTTGGATCGTTAGTTTGTGTGTATGTCATGATTAACTCCAATTACATTTACCAGTACTATTAGCAACATTAACAAATGTATATTTGTACTTTTAACCTACTGAAGACAGATGTCTTAGAATCATAGAGAAGAAAAATTTTTAGCCCTTTATTAAAAGCATTACAGTTAAATAATCATCCAAAATCAACAGCCAAAATAATACTTGGCAGTGGAAAGTTAAATAAACTAGCAGTTGGAATACTAATTTATTTAGAGATTTTCAAGAGCTATTTCCGTGGATAGATGTTAATTTTATTTTGGCAGCACTTAGAAAAGCACTGCCTAATTTAGAGGCATCCAATTTATGAATGTAGATTGAGCTTATTCTCGCCGATTTTGATAATCTTCAGAAGACTTTGGATCTAACTCCCAGCGATCGCCATCACGATCTTCTAAAATATCATTGGTATGCAGAAACTCAGAATCATCCATTTTTAGCCCCACTGCGGCTCCTATATCCTCAGTTACATTTTGATCGGGAGTAGAAGCAGTACCACCAACAGCCTCATCTCCAACTGCATCTGCATCTTGCCAATAAGCATCAACATCTCCACCAGTGAGTTCAGGACTAGTTTCTGTATACTCCTGTCTTTGTGCTGCCATTGAGCGCCCGCCAATATTGTATCCCGGCAAGTCTTTCACACCAGTACCGTAAGATTCGGTAATTTCTTCTGGCAAATCATTGCTTTTATTTCCGTCATGATGATTTTTTTCTGCCATGATACTAGCCATTTTCTGCATTATCACAATAACGTTTTCCTGTCACAAACTTGTCTAACTAGAGATGTATAGCTAATAAAATAATCTATCCCCTGGGAACGAAGCTAAACTAGCGATCGCGCCATAAGATTGTAAATATGAATTCATGGTCAAGCAACTTGTAGTTGAAGTTTTTAGTTATGAGTTAGGAGTTATAAAACCGAAACTATTCAGTAGCTAATTTCTTACTCATAACTATTTTATTCAGAAAAATAAAAACCTAAGTTTAGCATTTTAACTTTTTATTGATGTTTTAAAACATCTGAATGCTAAACAACAAGATATTCAATAATTTTGAGCAGCGGAGGTACACAGTGGAATACGACGAATTCATTACACACGTACAAAGCCTTGCCCAATCAGATTCTCGTGAAGAAGCAGAACGTGCTACCCGTGCCACATTAGAAACCCTTAAAGAACGGATAGCAGGTGATGAGGCACAAGAACTAGCTGCAATTTTGCCCCAACAATTAGGCAATTATTTGCGAGGAAGAGAAGGAGATAGTGTTAAGACCTTCAACTTGCAAGAGTTTATTACGCGTGCAAGTCAAAAAGAAAATATAGAACCAACCACAGCGGCAATTCACGTCCGGGCTGTATTTGCAGTGTTGCAAAATGCCATTAGCCCAGAAAAATTTGCAGCTTTTCACGCCTATTTTTCTCACGACTATGAAGAATTATTTACTATTTCACCAACAGGTGAAGTACCTGCATAGTAGGAAATTCAAGATTTTTCTTCTTAAAAACCCTGGCTGTTGAACTGTCCTGATCGATAAATATTGTAGCTAGTTAAATACTAGAAATAAACAGGTAATACCATTTTATGACTGACCATAACAATCATTCCGGTAAGAAAAAAGTTGCTATCCTCATTGAACAAGCAGTAGAGGATGCAGAATTTACAGTTCCTTATAATGGACTAAAACAAGCAGGAATCGAGGTAGTAGTCCTTGGTTCCCGAATGAATGAAAAATATAAGGGCAAACGCGGTAAACTTAGCATCCAAGCTGATGGTACTACAACAGAAGCGATCGCAGCTGAATTCGATGCAGTGCTGATTCCCGGTGGTATGGCTCCCGACAAAATGCGACGCAACCCCAACACAGTAAGCTTTGTACAAGAGGCTATACAACAAGGAAAATTAGTCGCTGCGGTTTGTCACGGCCCACAAGTTTTGATTGAAGGCGACTTGCTCAAAGGTAAACAAGTCACTGGGTTTAGCGCTATCGCCAAAGACATGATTAACGCTGGCGCAAATTATGTAGATGAGCCGGTGGTAGTTGACGGAAATTTGATTACATCTCGTGAACCCGGAGACTTGGCAATTTTTACCACAGCTATTTTGAGCCGTTTGGGTTATGGTGGCAAAGATGCTGCATTGCCAAATGAAAAAGACACAACTGCCGAATGGTGGAAACTGGCTGATGCTTGGGGTGGCTCAACTAAAGGTGATATCAGCAGAGGTTTAAATACTGCCCTTACTGGTGAACGTTATTCACTGGAAGCATTGGATAAGTACTTTGAAAAGGAATCAGATGGGGAAGTCAAATCACTCTTTCAAGAGATAATTGGTAATAAACAACGCCACATTGAAAAGCTAGAAACCTATCTTCAGATATTGGGTGAGAAACCCTCTCTAGGGGCAAATATTGCCAATCAGTATGCCAAAGTGAAAACTGCCTTGACAGGGAGTGATGACATATATCAGTTGCGTTCTGCTTTAGGAGATGTACAAACTGGTATCGGCGATATTGGCAATTTGTGTGCAACGTACACTGACCCAGTAGCAACTGCTATTTTCAAAGAAATTTACCACGATTTATTGAAATACGAACAGCAATTAGTAGAGTTGTATCGGGCGCGAATAGGCGCTCAGATTCAGCCTCCTAAGCCGACTACAGGGGCAGCTGTATCAATGTAACGGAACGAACCGCAGAGGCGCAGTCTGTCTAGGACACGCTACGCGAACGTAGAGAAGAACGCAGAGACAGAAACAAGAAAGTTTAGTTTTTGCGCCTCTATGGTTAATTTACTGTGATGGAGAGATAAAAAGTGACTTCAACATCAGGAGATAAACTGACCACCAGTCAGAGTGAAGCTAGTGAAGTAGAGCGTTGGGCATCTCTCATCGGTGGCGGTGCGATGGTGCTGATGGGTTTAAAGCAAGGTTCTTTACGAGGAGCGCTAACGGCTTTAGCAGGTGGCGGTTTGATTTATCAAGGTGCAACCAAGCAAAGCACAATCCAGCAAGCACAAGAAGCAATAGGGATAAACCAACCCATCAAAGTTGAAAAGACGGTAACAATTAATAAATCGGCAGAAGAATTGTATCGTTTTTGGCACAACTTTGAGAATCTGCCCACATTTATGAAACATCTTAAATCTGTCAAGGTGTACAACGAAAAACGTTCTCATTGGGTAGCCAATGCACCTTTAGATAACAGCGTGGAATGGGATGCAGAAATTCTCGAAGACCGGGAAAACGAATTTATTTCTTGGGCTTCTGTGGAAGGGGCAGATATTGATAATTCTGGTTTTGTCCGCTTTAAAAAAGCACCAGTCGAGCGCGGAACGGAAGTAAAAATTGTCTTGGAGTATAACCCACCAGGTGGAGCATTAGGAGCTACCGTAGCTAAACTTTTTGGTGAGGAACCAGAACAGCAAATTGATGATGAATTGCGCCGCTTTAAAATGCTCATGGAAGCAGGCGAAATTGCCACAACAGAAGGTCAATCTTCTGGACATCATTAGTTTTACCCAACGCCTGAAAATGGCGAAAAGTTTGCCAAAGCAGAAGTGATTAAATCCTTCTTAGTTAATGCTGGCGAAGCGTTGAAAGAGATACATAGTAGTCGTAGTGACGATTGTATTTAGATAAAACATCCCACGGCGATGACATTTTTCAACAATAAAAGGATAACTCCATCTATGTTATTCTTAAACCTGAATAGTGAATAGTCATTCAGTCTTTTGAATTGTACACCCAACAGAATGCAATTGAGGTTTTTATGAATCGAGTAATTTCATGGTTGCGAAATATTCGGATTTCCCAAGTACTTGTAGTTTTCCTGGTAGGATTTATGTTTTTACTGGGTCAGGCTTTTAGCTTTGCGAACATAGCACAAGCTGATGTTAAGACTCCAGAGGGTACTTATTATAAAGGTGTACCAGATCAGCAAGGTGAAATTAGAAATGATACTCAAATCAGAAATGCCCAAAATCCATTAAAAGAAGCTGCTGATAATATCCGTGAAAAGCTAAATTTGGATGAAGAAACTCCTAGAGCTACAAAAGATTTTCTGAATTCTACGAGAAACAAAGTTGGAGAAAATGTTCAACCATTAACTAAAACAGAAGAAGGTTATTACCGAACTCCTGCTACCAGATAACGAATAAATAGGGTCTAAGAGGTTGAATGAACAAGTGTTTTGCTGTGACTCTAGGCACTTTAGATCCTCCCTAACCCACGCCAGTCGCTCCACTTGGGGAGATCCCAAGACCGCGCTGGCTCTCCTTATCTCGTTCTTATGCTCTGCATAGGAATGCCTGATTAGAGGCTCTGCCTAGGCTGTTGACTTTGTGCATTTTTCGGGAATTTTTGGGAAAATTATTCGTGTTATTTTTTGTTTGACCTAAACTGCCTGAAACAGGCAGTTTAGGTCAAAAACAGGCGACACATTTTTTGCATGAAGTCTTACGGGCTAAAG